>NZ_JAMPLI010000036.1:0-50570 GCF_039962475.1 Leptolyngbya sp. GB1-A1
CGTTTGACTGCCTCGATTGCTTTAGTGCGGAGGTCGTAGCTGTAGGGGGCGGACATGAGCATTTCCCAACTCTCTTCTAGCCTCTATGTTACTGTCCTATCTCTGTTGCGTAGGGCTATACTTGCGAAGTTCAACCCACTGTGCTGCTCCCAAAATTGCCCCAAAAGCTGTTCTTGAAGGGATCTCTTTCAGTAGATAGTGCGTCTGCGTCTCTACAAGTCCGTCATAAGTATTTCTGTGGTCATATACTCTTTTAAGCAGCAGTTGAAATAGAGGCTTTATCGGCAGGAAGCTTCGCAGAAAACGTTCTACGGAGTCGTTGAATACGACTGAATCGATTACTCGACCAACAATTTCACTGGCTGCCCAGCCTGCTGCAAACCCTACTGCGGTCAAGCAGGTAAAGCCAATTACAAATCTGCGTCGTTCAGAGCGAGGAATTAAAAGTGGTCTACGCTCAGAATCAGAGTATGAGTCCATGCTCTACAGCAGTAGCAGTACGCCCTAGATTGCCCATTTGATGTTGCTGGCGAGCAGCCGTACAAGGATGTATTAGCATAGCGCAAGGCATGGATTCTAGAGTCTAGGAAATAATGCGTTACGGCTTTCGCCTAACGGTATCCTACGAGATCTGAGCATTCATACAGAATTGGCAACGTCTTTCCCGACAAATACAGCGGGTGCTTCGGCTGACCCGATCGATTTACCCCCAAACAATACACACCATAATTTCCAATCAGCTCCAGCACCCTTCGATCGCGTCCTGCCAATGTCCCCCAGTTGCCCCAGGCAATCATTACTCGATCGCTTTCTTGAACTGCGGTCAGGAGATGGCGATCGTTTTCTGCGCCGATCGGATCAGATGCCTGCTGCAAAACCGTAGGATGGGTGGCTTTGAAGCCGAAGAGATTGACGACCTTCAGTGAACCGTAGCCCCAGGTTTGAGCAAACTGAAGGCAGCGGCGAATGGTGGGATCGTTGCGATCGGCATCCGCAGTGCTGGGGTTGAGCATGACAAAGGTGAGGCGGGGGGCATCAATTTGCCAGGTGCGCCAGAGTAAATAGCGATAGTCACCTGTGGAGTCAAAGACTGCGCCGCTGGGCAAGATCGTCTTTTCTAAAGTGGAATGAAGGGAAGTGCAAGGATTTTTCACGGGCTGGGTTTCCCTGCGTACAATACAAATAGGGCTTCTCTCTGCTGAGTGTGGCGATAGGGTTGCTCAGGGGCAAAACCTGGATCACGGTTAGGATAACCCGCAGGAGTTGCTTTTTTAAAACCGAATTTTCGTATCCGAAGAGGAAAGAGAGTCATGGGACTATTTGACCGTGTGAGCCGCGTTGTTCGGGCAAACTTAAACGCTGCCGTCAGTTCGGCTGAAGATCCAGAGAAGATTCTCGATCAGGCAATTATTGATATGCAGGAGGACCTGGTGCAGTTGCGTCAGGCAGTGGCTACGGCAATCGCCAGCCAGAAGCGCACCCAGCAGCAAATGAACCAGGCAAACTCTGAAGCAGACAACTGGCAGCGACGGGCAAAACTTGCCTTGGAAAAAGGCGACGAAAACCTAGCACGGGAAGCACTAAGTCGCAGAAAAACCAACGTTGAAACCGGGACTGCCCTCAAGAACCAGCTCGATCAGCAGGCGGGCACGGTGGACACGCTGAAGCGTAACCTGATCGCCCTGGAAGGCAAAATTTCTGAGGCAAAAACCAAGAAAGATATGCTCAAAGCCAGAGCCAGTGCAGCCAAGGCAAACGAGCAGCTTCAGAAAACCGTGGGTGCTTTGGGAACCGGCAGCGCAATGTCTGCCTTTGAGCGGATGGAAGACAAAGTGCTGCAAATGGAAGCGCGATCGCAGGCAGCGGCAGAACTGGCAGGAGCCGATTTGGAAAGCCAGTTTGCCCAGCTTGAATCGGGCAGCGACGTGGACGATGAGCTAGCCGCGCTCAAGTCTCAGCTTCTCACAGGTTCCACCCCCAGCCAAGCACAGTTACCGGGTACGCAAACGACGGCGCCTGCCTCAGCTCCGGCTGCTCCCCAGGACCCGGCGGTTGACGCAGAGCTAGAAGACCTGAAGCGACAGCTTGATCAGCTCTAAGATTGATTAGCTCTAAGAGCACTGCATTTAGAAAAACAGAACTTTGGGGGTAAGGTATCCTTGCCCCTATTTGTTTATAGTCTGATTAGTGCTCGATCGGCTCTTCCAGCTGCGAGATTTAACCAGCGTTTGGAGTTTATTCGCAGCTCAAATTGAGTAGCTTTAACGATTCAACCCGCCGTTAATTCTGGTAATCCTTATAGGGTTGTTGTGTGAACGTCTTGCCCAGAGCGCGGGCAATCTATTCGTACTACCCCGCAAAATTAGTTGGGGACAAACTCTTCTCTCCATCCCGACTTCTCTCCCCATCCCGACTTCTCTCCCCATCCCGACTTCATCCGAATTATGCCGCGATCGAAAAAAGCTGCATCCCGACTTTCTTCTGCGACTGCTCCGGTGCAAACCAGTCCCTCCCCAGAGGCTGTTGCCCCAGAGGTAAGTGCTGCCGTTTCCGCTAACGAAGGAATTGCAATTGAACCGCAGCACTATCTCAGCCAGGAATTGAGCTGGCTAGAGTTTCACAATCGCGTGCTGCACGAGGCGATCGATCCGCGTACGCCCTTGCTAGAGCGAGTTAAGTTTATGGCAGTCTGCTGCTCAAACCTCGACGAATTTTTTATGGTGCGGATGGCGGCACTCAAACAGCAGATCGAAGCCGGGGTGATGAGGCGATCGCCCGATGGCTGCACCCCGCAAGAACAGATGCAATTAATCGCTCAGCGGCTCCGTCCGATGGTGGTCCAGCAGCAGCAGCATTTTCAGCAGGTCTTACGTCCCCAGCTTTTCGCGCAAGGAATTTATTTGCTGGACTATCAGGATCTGACCCTGGCACAGCAAAGCTATCTAGAGCAATATTTCGACAATCGCATTTTTCCCGTGCTCACGCCGCTGGCCGTCGATCCAGGCCATCCCTTTCCCTACATCTCAAATCTCACCCTTAATCTGGGCGTGATTGTGCAGGATAGCGAAACTAAAACAGAGCGTTTTGCGCGAGTTAAAGTGCCCGATGGGCTGCCGCGTTTTATCCTCTTGCCGTCTGAACTGTGGGATGCGAATCCGCCAACTTGGGCAGGGGTTCCGGTCGAGCAGGTGATCGCTCACAATCTCAGGGCACTGTTTCCGGGAATGGAAATCGTGGCAGCTCATTTGTTTTGTGTGACGCGGGATTCGGATCTAGAACTCGAAGAAGATCAAGCCGATGATTTGCTGGAGGCGATCGAAGAAGAGCTTCGCAAGCGGCGGATTGGCGGTCGGGTGGTTCGCCTGGAAATCGAAGCCAGTGCGCCCAATTACTCCCCCGATCGTTCTGTCGCGGGAGCTGCCTTGCAACGCCTGAAGCAAATGCTGATGGAAGAACTGGAGCTGACCGACCTGGATGTTTACGAACTGGAGGGCTTGCTTTGTTTGCGGGATGTAATGAGCCTGACCACGCTGGCTCTGCCTGAGCTAAAAGAACCTGCCTGGAGTCCGACGATTCCGCCTGTGCTGCGGCATGGGACTGAGCGATCAAAAGCAAGCAAAGAAGGGCAAGACATTTTCTCGATTTTGCGACAGCGAGATATTTTGCTGCATCATCCCTATCACTCGTTTAGCGCATCAGTGCAGCAGTTCATCACCCAGGCGGCAAACGATCCTGAAGTGCTGGCAATCAAGATGACGCTGTATCGCACCACAGACGATTCGCCGATCGTCAACGCCCTGATCATGGCGGCAGAAAAGGGCAAGCAGGTTGCGGTGCTGATTGAGCTAAAAGCCCGGTTTGATGAAGAAAAAAACATTACCTGGGCACGTAAGCTGGAAAAAGCAGGCGTTCATGTGGTGTATGGCTTGCTTGGCTTAAAAACTCACACGAAAATTATCCTGGTCGTGCGGCAAGAAGCGGAGCACATTCGTCGCTATGTTCACATTGGCACAGGCGATTATAATCACCAGACCGCTCGCTTTTATGCCGATCTGGGACTGCTGAGCAGCCGAGAAGACCTGGGCGCAGATTTGACCGACTTGTTTAACTACCTGACCGGCTATTCGCGTCAGCAAACCTATCGCAGGCTGTTGATGGCTCCGGTGAATTTGCGCGATCGGCTAATTGCCCTAATTCGGCGAGAAATGCAGCACTGTCAGCAGGGCGGGTCGGGACGCATCGTTGCCAAGATGAATGCCCTGGTCGACCCGCAAATTATCGCTGCCCTGTACGAAGCTTCGCAAGCCGGAGTTCAAATCGACCTGATTGTACGCGGCATGTGTTGCCTTTGTCCGGGTTTGCCCGGCATGAGCGATCGAATTCGGGTAATCAGCATTATCGGTCGCTATTTGGAACACTCGCGCATTGTCTATTTCCACAATGGCGGACAGGAAGAAGTTTACATCGGCAGTGCGGACTGGATGCCCCGCAACCTCGATCACCGTATCGAAGCAATGACCCCGATCGATGATCCGCTCCTCGTCAAAGATCTTCAGGAGATTTTGGGCATTCTGCTCTCGGACAATCGCCACGCTTGGGAGCTACAACCGAACGGGCAATATGTGCAGCGTCAGTCGCGATCAAAGCAAGACGAACGAGACGCGCAAACCATTTTTATGCAGATGGCAGCCTCGCCTCTTTAGTAGACCTTATCCACCAGTAGACCTTTACAGTAGAGAAATTGCTCATTCTCTTCTGTAGTTTGCCTGCCCCATGTCCGATCAAGCTCAAACCCCGTTACTCGATGCCCTCAACGCTGCCGCCCTGCGCGATCGAGCCGTGTTTCATACCCCCGGACACAAACAGGGACAGGGCTCACCGCACAAATTTTCCCAGCGAGTCGGCTTCGCAATGTTGCAGGCAGACTTGCCCGAACTGCCCGAACTCGATAATTTGTTTGCGCCCGAAGGCGTGATCGAAGCAGCGCAACGCCTGGCAGCAGAGGCATTTAGAGCGGAGGCAACCTATTTCTTGGCAAACGGCTCGACCTGCGGCATCGAAGCGGCAGTGCTGGCAACTTGTCAACCCGGCGATCGTCTTATCTTGCCCCGTAATGCCCATCAGTCAGCGATCGCAGCCCTGATTCTGTCGGGAGCCACACCGGGATGGATTGAGCCTGTTGCTGACCCAGCCTGGGGCATTGCTCATGCGGTGACTCCGGCAGCCGTTCAAGCCGCCATCGATCGCAACCCGGATGCGAAAGCCGTGCTGATCGTTTCGCCCACCTACTACGGGGTTTGTGCTGATCTGGAATCGATCGCCCGCATCGCTCACGCCCACAATTTGCCTTTGCTGGTGGATGAAGCGCACGGAGCGCATTTTAGCTTTCACCCGGATTTGCCGATGTCTGCCCTGCAAGCAGGAGCCGATCTGGCGGTTCAGTCTACCCACAAAACCCTTTCTGCTCTGACCCAGGCGGCAATGCTGCACGTTCAGGGAAACCGGATCGATCGCGATCGGCTTCGGCGTGCCCTCCAGCTTGTACAGTCCACCAGTCCAAACTATCTGCTGCTGGCTTCGCTCGATGCCGCCCGTCAGCAAATGGCAACCCAGGGAAAAGCGTTGCTGAGTGAAACGATCGCCCTTGCCGAGAGAGTGCGTTCCCAGATTTCCTCGATTCCCGATATTCGCCTCCTGGCTCCTGAATCCGTTGCACGGCTGGGTTTTCCTGCCCTTGACCCGACTCGTTTAACGATCGAGGTTTCAGGCTTAGGCTTCAGCGGATTTGCCGCCGACGAAATTTTGCATCAAGCGTTTGGCGTGACTGCCGAGCTGCCGGGAATGACCACCCTCACTTTTATCCTCACCTTTGGCAATCTGATCGAGGATGCTGATCGCCTTGTCCATGCCTTTCAGCGTCTCAGCCACGATTACAGCATGCCGCCTGCATCTCCCTTGCTTTTGCCCGATGCTCCTCTGCCGATGCTGGATGCTTCGCAGTTTCCCGAAGAGATAATCGCTCCAATGTCGCCCCGAGCTGCTTTTTTTGCGCCCAGCCAAACCCTGCCTGTGGCAAAGGCGATCGATCGTGTGAGCGCAGAGCTGGTCTGCCCCTATCCCCCCGGAATTCCGCTACTATTGCCAGGAGAAGTCGTGACCCTCGAAGCGATCGATCGGCTTCAGCAAATCCTGAAAGCAGGTGGGATGATCACAGGCTGCGCCGACTTAACCCTGAAAACGATTCGAGTCGTGATGCATTAACAGCAGTAATGCAACAAGTCATACAACAAAGGGAGTTGTGCCAAACAGCCATCAACGCTGATTAAAAACCCGATCCCAAAAGGTCACGGGATTCGATCGCCAGATCAAATGGCAAACTACCCCCTCCTTTACTCCTCTACTCCCCCACCCCCTGATCCCTCTATCTCCCCCTTCCTTTGCCCATGCCTTCTCCGCTCTGGTCTTATGTGACTCCCGGTATTCCCGATGCCCTCTTCGAGCAACTGCCCGGTATTCCGCTCACCAAACGGGAAGTGCGGGTGCTGCTAATTTCTTCGCTGCGGCTCAAGGCAAATTCAATCCTGTGGGATATTGGTGCGGGTACGGGAACGATTCCGGTTGAGGCAGGGCTGCTCTGCCCACAGGGGCGCATTGTGGCGATCGAGCGAGATGAGGAAGTGGCAAGCCTGATTCGGCGAAACTGCGATCGCTTTGGCGTTAGCAATGTGGAAGTGATCGAAGGCAGTGCGCCCGACTGCTTGCAGAACTTAAGTGACGCGCCTGACTGCGTGTGTCTAGAGGGGGGGCGTCCGATTAAAACCATTTTGCAGGCAGTGTGGCAGCGGCTTTTGCCTCAGGGTCGCATCGTGGCAACGGCAAACAATTTTGAAAGCCTGTATGCCATTTCTGAAGGATTAGCAGAACTGCGTGCCCGCAATATTGAAGTGGTGCAATCGGCGGTCAATCGGCTCGAAACACGCGGAAACCATCAGCTCTTTGCCGCCGTCGATCCCATTTTTGTGCTGAGCGGTGAAAAGGTAGACTAAGAGGAATTGCGGCTGGACCTCGCCCGATCAGGCTCAAATTCCCTTTGCTCAAATCTCTTCTCAGCCTGAATCGATCGCGTTTAGCTGCGTTTTTGTGGATAGCAGGTGTGGGAAGGATGCTACGGTGTTCAATTTTGTTCTCGGTTCGGTCAATTCTCCTGTAGAACTGAAATCTGTGGCAGAGTAGTGCTGAAACTGAACTTTATGCCGTCATTCGTCAAGCTATCTCTTCACTGTTCAGGCCACATTCAGGCAATATTCAGCCAACATTCAGGCCACCATTCAGGCAACTAAGTCTTGAGTCAAACTATGCCCATACCGCTACCGCGTATTCTCAGTGCAATTGTGGCGATCGTCCTGGCGTTGGGGATGACGCTGCTGGGAGGCTGGTACTTTACCCTTGGCTTCGGCATTATCGTCTATTTGGGGCAGCTAGAGTATTTTGAGCTAACCCGCGCCAAAGGCATTGCGCCTGCCGCAAAAACTACGCTCGTCGTCAGTCAAATTCTGCTGGTAACTGCCACCCTTTCCTCGCCGCTTGCTGATGCCGTGATGCCTGTTGCTGGAACGTTTATCTGCTTCTATTTACTGTTTCAGCCCAAATTTGCCACGATCGCTGATATTTCCGCTTCGATTCTAGGCTTGTTCTATGGCGGCTACCTGCCTAGCTATTGGGTGCGATTGCGGGCACTGGGCAGTGCAGAAGTCAGCAACTTACCCTTGAGCGGCTACTGGCCTCCCTTTCCTCTGCCCCACCTGCAAGACCTCCCCGTTGGGCTCACCGCCACGCTGCTCACCTTTCTCTGCATCTGGGCAGCCGATATTGGCGCGTACGTGTTTGGCAAAACCTTCGGTAAAACCCGCCTCACCGACATCAGCCCCAAAAAGACGGTTGAAGGGGCAGTGTTCGGAGTGCTGGCAAGTGTGGCCGTTGCGACGATCGGCGCATGGTATCTCGGCTGGGCAGGTTCACCCCTCAGCGGCATGGCATTAGGATTAATGATCGGCATCGCCAGCTTGCTTGGTGACTTAACCGAATCAATGATGAAACGCGACGCGGGCGTCAAAGATTCAGGGCAGCTTATTCCCGGACATGGCGGAATTCTCGATCGTGCCGATAGCTATGTTTTTACCGCACCGCTGGTCTATTACTTTGTAACGCTGCTGCTGCCGCTGTTGCCGGGCTAGAGGAGTAAGAAGGTAAGGGGATAAGGAGAGGGGTTGGCGATGATCTGGATTGGCGATGAGCTATTTCCGATTTCCTCAGGCGCGATCGGACTTCAACCGATATCCCTCACTCATCCGATCGTTTCGCCCGCAGCTCCGTTTAAGAGACATTGGAGACTCTTTAAACAATCCCTAACAGCAAATAATTCCTTACAGCAACCCCACAAAGTGCAGTGGACCGTGACCGCTAATTAGCTCGATCAGCAGTGCCAAAAAGCCCAGCATGGCAATTCGTCCGTTCCAGACTTCTGCGGTGGTGGTCATGCCCCATTCCCAGCGTTCCTGCGGGTACATCTTCACCCTTTTCTTCATCTGGGTGACTTCTGCCAGCTTTAGACTGGGTGAATTCATCGCAGAAATCACCAGATCTGCCAAGTCGTCAATAAAGACGGGATGGGTATTGAGGGCAGGCACGCGATGGAAGTGCTCGATTCCAGCTTCCTCAGCGACTTCGCGATATTCAATGTCGATTTCTTGCAGAGTTTCAATGTGTTCTGAGACAAAGCTGATGGGTACAACCAGCAAATCCTCAACGCCCTGCTTTGCCAGATCTCCGATCGCCTCTTCGGTATAGGGCTTCAGCCATTCCACCGGACCCACCCGGCTCTGATACGCCAGCGTATGGGGATTCGGGTGATTCAGCGTTCGCATAATTAGCTCAACGCATTCTTCGATTTCCTGCTGGTAGGGATCGCCTGCCTCTTCCACATAGCTCACCGGAACCCCGTGGGCACTGAAGAAAATATGGGCCTGATCCGGGTTTTCAAGCTGGTCTAGCTCTTTAGCGATCAGGTCTGCCATTGCTTTCAGGTAGCCCGATCGCTTATACCAGGACGCAATCACTGTGTAATCGATCCCGTGCAGCGCAGGGTCTTCTTGCCAGAGCTGCTCTAGCAGGCGGAAGCTTGATCCGCTCGTGCTGATCGAAAACTGCGGATACAGAGGCAGAATCACGAGGCGATCGATACCATCGCGCTTAATTCGAGCCACGGCTTCTTCGGTGAAGGGATGCCAGTAGCGCATTCCGATGTAAATCTGAGCGTCTTCCCCTTTCTCTTTCAGGGCATTGCGCAGTGCGTCTGCCTGTTCTTCGGTAATGCGGCGCAGCGGAGAGCCACCCCCGATTTGCTTGTAGTTTTCTTGCGATTTATTCGCACGACTCGAGGAAATCAGCCACGCCAGCGGCTTTTGCAGCCAGGGAAAGGGTAGACGGATGATTTCTGGGTCAGAAAACAAGTTAAACAGAAAGGGCCGGACATCCTCTAGCTGATCCGGTCCGCCCAGATTGAGTAGTAGAACGCCAACACGACCCATAACTGCCACTCGTCCTTCCCTTAATATTTGTTACTGATTTTAACAATAATCTTTTCTAATTTGTGCCGCTCTGCTCAATTCCGATCGAGATTTTGCTTGAATAGAATCGCCAGCGTTGCCTCACTACTCGCCCAATCGGCTCTGCAAGCCATCACCTTGCTATGCCCTTATTCTACTTAACCAGTGTATTGTAAGCTTTCCTTTTATTAAAAATGAGTCACGGTCTATCTGCAACCTAACAAAAGATGTCAGATTCGTCATCGAAGGACACCGATAGTTCGATCGATCCCCGCATCGAGCAGGCAAATCAACGCCTGAAGGCTGCTCGTATGGGACTTCAGATTGAGCGGCGCGGCAGTAAGCTTTGTCTGCGAGGAACCCTGCCCCCCCGTCCGGGAAGCGATCGCCTGCGGGCGCATCAGCAGAGAGTTCCGCTCGATCTCCCGGCAACGCCCAGTGGATTGAAGCAGGCAGAACAGCAGGTGAAAGTCATTGCAGCACAGCTTATCCAGAATACCTTTGACTGGCGGCAACATTTACCGGTCGTCGGAGGAAAGCGGCTGCATCAAATGGATCTGGCAGAAAAGCTGAAGGCATTCGAGCGGCACTTTCTAGAGCATCTGGCAAAAGATAGCAATCCAGGCGCAACCCGCACCACCTGGGAAAAAACCTACGCGCCCTATCTGCGAAAGCTGGAAGCCACCACTCGATCGCATCCCAATTTCACCCTGACCGAAGCAATTTACAGCACGATTCAAGCTATTCCCGCCAATGCCCGGAGTCGGCAAGTTTGCTGTACTGCTCTGAACGCGCTGGCGCAATTTCTGCATTTGGAACTGCCGATCGACCTCAAAACTCTGTGGGGAACCTATAGCCCCAGCAAAACCCAGATGCGCCGCTTGCCGTCAGACGAAGAGATTGTTGCGATTTTCGATACGATTCCCAGCCCGACCTGGCAATTTGTCTATGGCATTATGGCGACCTATGGGCTGCGAAATCACGAGGTTTTCTTTTGCAACTACAGTGCACTGATCCAGGGCAAAGCCGAAGCCGCGATCGAAGTTTTGCCCACCACCAAAACCGGAAGCCATGAAGTGTGGCCCTTTTACCCAGAATGGGTCGATCGCTTTAATCTCCGCGAAGTCCGGCTGCCGCCCCTCAATCTAGATCTGCATCAAACCACGCTTCAACGCATCGGACAGCAGGTTGCCACGCAGTTTCGCCGCTATCAAATTCCCTTTTCGCCCTACGATTTGCGCCACGCTTGGGCAGTTCGCACGATTCATTTCGGGATTCCTGATACAGTGGCTGCCCGCATGATGGGGCACTCTGTCGCGATCCATAACCGCACGTATCATCGCTGGATCACCCGACGAGATCAGCAGCAAGCGGTTCAGGCTGCCCTAGAGCGGCGAATTATTCGTAATCTGTAATTCGGGTTCAGAATTTGGAATGGGAAGGGAGCGGTGAATGATCTGTGGTTCGGAATTGGGGATTGGAAATGAATTGGGAGTCTATACGGGACAATCGGTTTGTTGTACTGACGCTTGCTCCTGGTGTCAAGATTGAGAGGAGGAGTATAAACGCTAATCTCTCAATGACTTAATCAAGCAGTGACTGAGCCAAGCAGTGACTTAATCTCTCAAAGACTGAGTCAAGACTACAGATAGAACCTCCAAACCAACGCGCTGTTCCAGGTTCTGCAATTCCAAATTCCCTACGGATGACTCTATGGCTACGATTCTTCGAGATTTGAGCTATCGCTATCAGTGGCTATACGATGGCATCAGTCGTCTGGCGGCTTTAACGGTGGGCGGAGAGGCACGGTTTCGGCAGTTGGCATTGGAAGGACTGTCGATCGATCCAGAAATGCAGATTCTCGATTTGTGTTGTGGCAGCGGGCAGGCAACTCGGTACCTCGTGCAGCGATTAGCCCAATCGGGCAAGGGCTTCGCATCGAACCCTGTGGTCGGGCTGGATGCTTCACCTCTGTCGATTCAGCGATCGCAGAAAAATGTACCCGAAGCAGCGTTTGTCGAAGGCTGGGCAGAAGCGATGCCGTTTGAGGCGGAACAGTTTGACCTGGTGCATACCAGCGCAGCCCTGCACGAAATGAAGCTTGATCAGCTCCGCCAGATTTTGCGAGAAGTACATCGCGTTCTCAAGCCGGGCGGCGTGTTTACCCTGATTGATTTTCATCAGCCGACCAATCCGATTTTTACGCCGGGGCTTTATGGCTTTTTCTGGCTGTTTGAAACTGAAACGGCGTGGGAGCTTCTAAAAACAAACCTGGTTAGCGAACTTGAAGCGGCAGGATTTGTAAATCCTCAGCAAACTCTACTGGCGGGCGGCAGCTTGCAGCGGATTCAGGCACTTAAAAAGCAAGATGATCAGGAGAAAAACGAATGCAAAACACCGCAGAATATGTCTGTGCCTATTGTGGAGAACCAAGCCTGACGTTTATCGATTTCAGTGCGGGGTCTACTCAGTCCTACGTGGAGGATTGTCAGGTATGCTGTCGTCCGAACATCTTGTATATCACGATCGACGAAGACACGCTGGAGATTGCGATCGATACTGAATACGAGGGGTAGCCGTAATGCCAATTGTTCTGTTAGGAATGGTGCTGATTCTCACTGTTTTCTTTACTGAAAAAGCAGTCTATTTCCCAGTGGAATTTCTGTTTTCGCTGCGTTTACCGTTCTGGTTTAGTGTGGCGATCGGGTTGCTGTTGGCTGCCTGGTTCCTGGAAGATTAGTTAGATTATTCAAACAGAGCAAAACGAGGAAAAGCAAAGCGAACCCTCAACGCTTCCATCTCAGAAATTAATCTCACAAATTCTCCAATCCCGGAGTTCATTAGAAGTGTCATCCCAATTGATTTTGCTGGTAGAAGACAATCTTACAAATCAAAAAATTATCAGCCAACAGCTAAGATCATTGGGCTATATAGTCGAAATTGCGGCAGACGGTCGCTCTGCGGTTCAGAAAACTGCCCAGAAGCAATACGACATGATTTTGATGGACTGTCAACTGCCCGGTATGGATGGATTTGAAGCGACGATCGCCATCCGGCAGCACGAGCAGATTGCTTTATCCAGTCCCCCATTATCGGGTGGTACAGCGTTAACCCATTCTCAGCCAGCAATCATCATCGCCATGACTGCCAGCAATTTGCCGCGTGACCAGGAACGGGCGATCGCCGCAGGCATGAATGACTATCTTCAGAAGCCAATTCAACGTGTGATGCTGGAAGCTGTTCTGAAACAATGGATGCAACAACTTAAATTGCCAGAGCAACCAAGCTCTAACCCATCCACAGAAGTTCCTCAAACGGATCAAAAGGCAGTTTCCCTGTCGCTGGAGGCATATCTTGACCTACACTACCTGCATCAGCTCTCTGATAACTCTCCAGAGTTTGAGCTTGAGTTGCTGCACGTTTTTCTGAAGGACAGTCACGACCATTTAACAATTTTGCGGCAGGCGATCGATCGGCAAAACTATCGTCTGGCAGAGCAAGCCGCTCATCATTTGAACGGGTCGAGTGCTAATATTGGAGCAAAATCAATCCAATCGGCTGCGGCAGAACTAGAGCAACAGGCTGGCCAACAGCAGTTTAAATCGATCGAGTCTTTGTTAGCCGAAATTGAATCTTCGCTGAATCATATTCAGGAGTATCTAGCTCAGTTTAAAAATGCACTAAGTTAAACAGATTTATACTCTCTTTCGTTTCCGAATTCATGTTTAAGATTCTGGTAATTGATGACGATCCGTTAATCTGTTTGACCGTCAAAAAACTGCTACAGCATGATGGGCATGAGGTGATGACTGCCGCCAATGGCCAGGAAGGCATCGAACAGGCAAAACAGTTTCAGCCTGCCCTGATTATTTGCGACTGGAATATGCCAGCGATGGACGGTCTAGAAGTTTGCCGTCAAATCAAGGCAGAACCTCGTTTAACAACAACTTTTTTTATTCTTTTTACCTCAAGAATGGCGATCGAAGATCGAATTCAGGGATTGAATAATGGAGCGGACGATTTTCTGTCAAAGCCAGTTGATTTTGGTGAGCTAAAAGCAAGGGTTGGGGCTGGGCTGCGGCTGTATCAGCTCAATCAGGATTTACAAACCCAAAAACAGCGCCTTGAAGATGAGCTGAGCGAAGCGGCTGCCTATGTTCGATCGCTCCTACCTGCTCCGGTGCAGGGCAAAGTCTCTATTGACGCTCGATTTATTCCTTCCAGTCAGCTTGGTGGCGATTGCTTTGATTACTTCTGGCTGGATGACAACCATCTGGTGCTGTATTTGCTCGATGTGTCGGGACACGGGCTGGGGGCGGCTTTGCCATCGGTGATTCTGCTCAACTTGCTGCGATCGCAGTCTCTACCCGAAGTCGATTTTCGTCATCCCGAAGCCGTTTTGACTGCTCTAAATCAGGCGTTTCAAATGCATAGCCAGAACCAGAAATTTTTCACGATCTGGTACGGCGTTTATCAGCCCAGTTCTCGACAGCTCACTTATGCCAGTGCTGGACATCCACCTGCCGTATTGCTCACGAGTGATGCCCTGTCTACCATGACTCAACTGTTGCGAACACCTAATTTTCCGATCGGTATGATTGAGCAATTTCAAGTCAACTGCAAGGTCACAACAATTCCTGCGAATAGCGTCCTTTATCTCTACAGCGATGGAGCCTATGAGGTGCAGCACGCCAGTAATCAGTGGGGGCTGGAAAGCTTTATTCAGCTATTAATTGATGCTGGACAGCAAACCAATTTGGAGCAGGTTCTCAATCGCCTATTTAAGCAGTTTCAGGGGCGTTCTTTAAGCGATGATCTCGCGCTTGTCCGAGCTGATTTTAGCTAGTAATTTCAGACAGTGATTTTAGCTAATATTTTTAGCTGGAAGGCTCATCTTTAGCCTGAGTCAAAAACTCTTCCTGATCTGCAAAGATGCGAAAAATTCGATCCATGCTTGTGAGTTCGAGCAGCATCTTGACCTGCTGATTGACCGAGCAAAGATAAAGTTTTTTGCCCTGATCGTGAATTAAGCGAACTGCTGTAATCAAAGCTGCTAAACCAGAACTATCCATAAATGTCACATCTTGAAAATCGATCAAAACGCACCTTGCTCCTGTAGTCAGGCATTGGCTTACTTCGTTCCGGAGCTGATCTGCTTGCGTTCCATCCAGAATTCCAGTGAGCTGGATGATCTTAATATTTTGATTAATCATTGAATGGGTTAAATTCCTAATTGCTAAGCTTCTAATGGTTAGGCACGATCGCCAAACCCAAAACACTCCCTTCCAATCATCAATCTACCGCAGAATTCTTTCAGCACAAATCTCAGCCAGACGATCGTCGCTGATAAAAAATTAGACAGCGATCCAAGAAGCTGGAAGGCTGTCTTAATCGATCATGCAGCTTGAACTCTCTCTCGAATCCTGCACCTGAGTTTTTAGCCTAAATTTTGCAATTTTTTTGATTTTTCCGACGGGGCGAACAGCTTCGCGGCATTCTACCACCAGCGTAATTCCAGATGGCTTCGCGTCGGGCGGCTTAATTCTTGTTCGTCCAGCCAATTAACAGCTTTGTACGTGCCGAAAACGTGGTCCCACCAGTCTACTGCCAGTCCAAAGTTGTGATGCCACATGCCGTACTTGTGATGCACATAGTGAACAGGCATTTTCATCCAGAAGCACTTGGTTGGGTCTTCGTGCTGAAGCTGATGCGCGTATGCAGAAAAGACCGCAAACGCAACGCCACCCAGCGTCCAGCCCAACCCCATCTGCCAGGACACCAGGAACATCGGCAGCATCAGAAAAAAGCTGCCCTTCAGATAGTCCAGAAATTCCCAGAACACGCCCTGTCCGTCATTCTTCTTATGGTGATCCAGATGTCGCGCCCCCAGCGTAGATTCCGGGGCAACGTGCATTTTGCGATGAACCCAGTATTCAACCAGGCTTGCCAGCACAAAGGCAACAAAAAAGCAGACGATCGCAGCAATCCACATACCCGTTCAACTCCTGACACTGTTTCTTATCGTAGCCGTGAAGCTAAAAGGAGACAATTGAACCTGAATGAGCCTTGGTTTTATCGTGACAACCCTGGCTGAAGGTTGAGACGTTTTAGCCCCTCCGAAACTCCTCCAAAGTCCTCTTATCCCTATTCTTGTCGCCGATCGTTGAGCTTCAGTTCCCCGTCCTACTCCAATCGCCCAGCTTCTTTAGGCTTCTGGCGATCAAGCTTCAGCACCAGCACTCCCAGCGGAGGGAGGCAGAGGTCGATCGAGTAAGGGCGATTGTGAAATGACCATTCCTCTGCCCACTTACCGCCCAGGTTGCCCATGTTGCTGCCGCCGTACTCGCGAGAATCGCTGTTGAATAGCTCCGTGTAGAAGCCCAGCTCCGGCACGCCGACTCGATAGTGCGAATGGGGCTGCGGCGTGAAGTTACAGACGGTGATGACAAACTCGTCTGGGTCTTTTGCCTGGCGAATAAAGGACACGACGCTATGGCGGTTATCGCTGCAATCGATCCACTCAAAGCCTTCCTGGGTAAAATCAACCTGATACAGAGCGGGTTCGCTGGTGTAAAGCTGATTCAGCCGACTCATGAAGTATTTCAGCTTCTGGTGTGCCTCAAACTGAAGCAGATTCCATTCCAGATCACCCCAGACATTCCACTCGCTCCACTGCCCGAACTCATTGCTCATGAACAGGGTCTTCTTACCTGGATGCGTGAACATATAGGTATAGAGGCAGCGCAGGTTAGCGAATTTTTGCCATTCATCACCCGGCATTTTGCCGATCATTGGGCTTTTACCGTGGACGACCTCGTCGTGAGACAACGCCAGCATAAAGTTTTCGCTAAAAGCGTACCAGATGCTGAAGGTGACGTTGTTCTGGTGGAACTGGCGGAACCAGGGGTCCATGTGGAAATAATCGAGCATGTCGTGCATCCAGCCCATATTCCACTTGAGGTTGAACCCTAACCCGCCGACATAAGTGGGCCAGGACACCATTGGCCATGCCGTAGACTCCTCGGCGATCGTCAATGTCCCCGGAAAGTAGCTAAAGACGAGGTGATTCATCTGCCGCAGAAAGTCCGCCGCTTCGATGTTTTCCCGTCCACCATACTCGTTTGTGACCCATTCGCCTGTCGGACGCTGATAGTCGAGATACAGCATCGATGCCACTGCATCCACCCGCACCCCATCAATGTGGAACTTGTCGAACCAGAATAGGGCATTGGCAACCAGGAAGTTTCTCACTTCGTTGCGGGCATAGTTAAACACCAGCGTGCCCCATTCTTTGTGTTCGCCCTTGCGGGGGTCGGCGTATTCGTACAGGTGCGTGCCGTCGAAGAATGCCAGCCCGTGCCCGTCTTTGGGGAAGTGACCAGGAACCCAGTCCACAATCACGCCAATTCCATTCAGGTGGCACTGATCGACAAAATACATGAAATCTTGAGGTGTGCCATGACGGGAGGTTACCGCATAGTAGCCTGTCACCTGATAGCCCCAGGAACCGTCAAAAGGGTGTTCGGCGATCGGCAATAGCTCGACGTGCGTATAGCCCAGCTCTTTCACATAAGGAATCAGACGATCGGCGAGTTCCCGATAGGTGAGGAACCGTGCGCCTGGCTTCAGGTCTGCCACAATGACGGGCGGAATCACATTGCCGTTTTGATCATGGGCAGGTTCGGCCGCTGAGCCGTGTAACCAGGAGCCCAAATGCACCTCATACACTGAAACAGGGTGCGTCAGGGGATCGGTGTGGCGACGCTGCTCCATCCAGTCGCTATCTTTCCATTCGTAGGAAGAAAGGTCAGTGACGATCGAGGCGGTTTTGGGGCGAACTTCCTGCTGATAGCCGTAGGGGTCGGATTTTTCGTAGATGTGACCCGCGTGATTTTTAATCTCGTATTTATAGCTCGTGCCCGCGCCAATATCGGGAATAAACAGCTCCCAAACGCCATTTCCGCGCACCCGCATCTGGTGTAGCCGCCCATCCCACTGGTTAAAGTCGCCGAGCACTGAGACATTTCTGGCATTCGGTGCCCAGACCGCAAAGTAAACGCCCTTGACGCCGTCAACTTCAGTCGGATGTGCGCCGAGCTTTTCGTAAATGCGGTGATGATTCCCTTCGGAAAACAGGTGAAGATCAAAATCAGTGAGGCTAGGCGATCGAAACGCATAAGGGTCGTAAACTACCCGCTCGTGTTCGCCTTCCTGAATCCGCAACTGATAGTTTTTCAGTTCATCGACATCGAGCACACACTCAAAAAAGTGCGGATCGTGAACCGCGTGCATCGGGTATTCTTTGCGCTCATCCGGGTAAACGACCCAGGCAGCATTGGCACGGGGCAGGTAGGCTCTCACTGCCCAAACGGATTTTCCGTTTTGATGAAGCTGGTGCGGTCCCAAAACTTCAAACGGGTCATGGTGCTGATTCCAAACAATCCGTTCGATTTGCTCTGGTGCAACGGTCATGGACATGAATGTACCTACCTAGACGCAATATAACGAAGATTACAGTGGCAGATTGAACAATTTTGCTGAACTGGGCTGGATAGTCAGGATTAAAGAAATTATGCGATCGCGTTCAGCAGTTCAACTCAACAAAGGAATAAAACAAGGAATAAAACGGTGCAATCGTACCGGTTAGCTTAGAACTGTCCCAAAAATTGAGACAACCGCTCTAAGGTATAGACTGCTGCAAGCCAGGACTTCGATGTGAAGCTGTTTGCAGGGTGTCAACGCCGCCGATTGCCCGATCGATCGCAAGCAGTAAAACGGTCTTTTTTCAAAAGGCTGATCACAAACCTTAACAAAGAGTACCAAATTGCTGATAATCTCTCAAATTTTGTTGTCGAATTGCCCTTGTCGCGTTGACAAAGTGCCCGGTAGGGACAAGGGCGTGGGGCAATGCCGCTTTATACGGAGGGAACCTCTGCGTTCTTTTCAAAGTCTGTGGCTCAAAGTCTATTGCTCAAAGTCTATCGCTCAAAGTCTATTGCTCAAAGTTTATTGCTCAAAGCCTGCTCTCACTGTCCAAGCTGCTTCTCAGGAATTGCTCTGCTAAAGGCGCAAGCTAGGTGCTCCATTCCTTTCCTGCTACTTTAGGATCATCTAAAGTTTTTTCCTGTTTCTGCTCATTTGTTTCTGGCTGTTTATACATCAGCGTTTTGGTGCGATCGACAGGCGACCATCGGGCATTCTATCTACGGTAGCTCCACGCAATACCACCCTTCGCGCAAGGTTTATGAGGCAGTTTCGGAAACAGTTCAATTGGTTGCGTGTGCTTCTCAAAAGAGAGCATCGTCCGCTGTGGAAAGTGAGCCTTGTGATCTCGGCGAGTATTTTGCTGCTGCGCTATTTTGGCTTGCTACAGGCTCCTGAGCTGGCAATGCTCGACCAGATGTTTCGTCTGCGCCCGATCGAGGCAGCCGATCCGCGCATTGTGCTGGTGACGATTAGCGATGCCGATATCCGCCAGATTCAAGCTTGGCCTATTCCTGATCAAGTGCTGGCAAACCTGATCGAACGAGTTCGCACGGCTGAGCCGCGAGCGATCGGGCTAACGCTGTATCGCGATCTGTCAGTCGGTGAGGGTCAAGCTGAGCTAGAAAGAATTTTCGCCACCACACCCAACCTAATTGGCACGGAAAAGCTGCCCGATAACGAGAGTGCCGCAGTCGCCCCACCCACAACCCTCGAGCGTCAGCAGCAGGTGGGCTTTAACAACGTGGTGATTGATGCGGATAACGTGGTGCGTCGATCGCTGCTGTTTCTTCAGCTTCAGCAAGAGCTGCACCGCAGTTTTGCCCTTAAACTTGCTCTGAAATACCTGGAGCCAGAATCAATCGGCTTACGTGCCCGAGGCACTCAGGTCGAAATTGGGTCACTCAAGCTGCTGCCGATCGCCTCCCAGGTTGGGGGTTATATGCGAGCGGATGTGGGCGGCTATCAAATTCTGGCAAATCCGCGCAGTCCCGCCGCCGCATTTGAATCCTTGTCGCTCTCGCAGGTCTTATCAGGCGAATTCGATCCAGAAATCATGCGCGATCGCGTTGTGCTGATTGGCTCCACGTCGGATAGCGTCCGCGACGTTTTTTACACCTCCTACAGCGGAGGATTGGGTGGCAACTCGCTGCCGATTAGCGGAGTCGAGCTACAGGCGCAGTTTGTCAGCCAGCTTTTAAGCGCAGTGCTGGATCAGCGTCCGCTGCTGCACGTTCCGCCAGAAGGGTTTAAGATTCTCTGGCTCTGGCTCTGGTGCTGGGTGGGGGCTGCGCTCTGCTGGTGGGTTCGTCCGCTGGAGCGATCGGCGGTTCGGGTGGGGGTGGCTAGCCTGGGACTCATGCTCATTTGCTATGTCGCTTTTTTGCTGGGATACTGGCTGCCGCTCGTGCCACCGCTAAGTGCTCTGCTGGGTGCAACGATCGCGATGACCGGACGCATTGCTCGCCAGGAAGGAGAACTCAAGAAATCCAAGGAATTTCTCAATTCCATCATTAATACGATTCCTGATCCAGTCTTTGTCAAAAATCAGTCCCATCGCTGGATTGTGCTGAATCGGGCATTTGCCCACTTTATTGGCTACCCGATCGACGTGCTGCTGGAAAAGACAGACTTCGACTTTTTCCCGGCTCAGGAAGCCAACCGCTTTTGGGAACAGGATCAACTCACGTTTCAGCGCGGTACTCAGCAGGAAACCGAAGAAGAATTCACCGATGCTAAAGGCGTGACTTATCTGATTGCCACAAAGCGATCGCTGCACCGAGACGCGGCGGGCAATGTGTTTCTGGTGGGAGTGATTCGCGATATTACCCGACGCAAGCAGGTGGAAGAAGAACTGCGGCGTACGGCGGCTGAGCTGGTGCAGTCCAACGCTGAGCTACAGCAAGCTAAAGAAGACTTAACCCGGCTTGCCTTCTATGATCTGTTGACCGGACTCGCTAACCGCAAACTGCTGCAAGAACGCCTCAGCAGCGCACTCACCTGGGCAAACCCAAATCAAATGGTGGCAGTGCTGTTCCTTGATCTGGATGGGTTTAAGCAAATCAACGACACCTACGGACACCACATCGGCGATCTGCTGCTGCGAACTGTGGCGCAACGGCTGCTCGGCTGTTTGCGAAGTAGTGATACGGTGGCTCGCCTGGGCGGCGATGAATTTGTCGTTGTGCTGCCCGGAATTCCCAGCATCTCGGATGTGATTTGCGTTGCCGATAAGATCTTGCTGACCCTTTCTCAGAAGATCGTCCTGCAAGGAGAACTGCTCTCGATTTCGACCAGTGTGGGCATTAGCCTTTATCCAATTGATAGCATCACGCCCTCAGATTTGCTGAAACAAGCCGATGCTGCTATGTATCGCGCCAAACAGCGCGGCAAAAATTGCTATGAATTTCATCAGACCGGGCTGATGCCTGCGGACTGCGAGGAGCCGTCGCTCGTGCCGTCGTCTGAGCCTGCCGCTGCTTCGGAAACCATTCGGTAGGGGCTTGAGACAAATTCGGGCTGCCAGCGATACTGCCGCAGACTCACTTTTCCCTGTTTGCTGAACACGATGCCTTCTTGCTCCAGGAGCGATCGTTGCAGGTAATCGGTTCCGTGCCGAAAAGGAGACTCGGACACTTTCCCCTTCGCATTAATCACGCGATGCCAGGGAATGTCGTCCAACTGCATATCTACCCGATACAGGGCATAGCCCACCAGCCGCGCCTGCCCCGGAAGGCTTGCCAACTCTGCGACTTGACCATAAGTTGCGACCTTGCCGGAAGGAATCTGCCGGACGATCGCATAAATGGCATCGTAAGTAGACACAGGAGACACCCAAATTTCCTATAGTTTCAAGACGATAGACTGGAGATTAGCCGCTGGAAGCGCTAGACTCTGGACGGTATGCCTCAGACCCTTTCAGGGATTCTTCCCGGTCTGCTGGCTTCAGTCTATTTTCTCTTGTTCATCCCCTTCGTGTGATTTTTCGTTAGTCCTGTGGCACAAGCATCTTCATCCCGTTCCCGATATCCGCTTCGTCAAACCTTTCGGCGTTATGCGCTGCAATGGCTGGAGCGACCCAGCGTTCAGCAAATCGTTCGCTATAGCTCTGCCTCGAAGGGCTGGCTGTTGAGCGGGGCTGCGCTGCTCGTGCTGCTGCTGTGGAACTGGCGACTGGTCATTTCGCTGGGGCTGGGGCTACTGACGCTATCAGCGGGGTATTTGCTGCAACAGGGACAGGGAAGACGGCTGTGGGCAATCTGCCAGCACTGGTGGCAAACCGTCGATCGCCCCTTTATATTGACCCTTGGCAGTAGCATTTTCGTCGTAGGGATGAGCTATCTAACGCTCTCGATCTGGCAGGAAATGCAATCGTCTTGGGTAGCGGTCGGGTTTGTGCTTCAGGGCGCAGCCGTTCTGACTGTTTTAGGTCTGTTGACATGGCAAGTTTGGCGGCAGGCCCAGATCAGCCACGCTCCCCTGAATTCCGCGCTTGATCGAGACTGGTTCATCGATTTGGCAGACTCCGACCCGCTCAAGCGACTGCTGGCAGTGCGGCAACTCACCCACGCCCTCACCCAACCTCACCCGTCTTTATTGCTCACCCCAAAAGAACTAGCAGAAACCTTTCGCCTGATGCTGAACCGCGAAACCGAGCCGATCGTTTGCTGCGCCCTGCTGGAAAGCCTGCAAATCCTCGATGCCCATGTACCTTCGCTGCAAGCCAGTTCTCAACCTGCCGTCCCGGTGACAGCACGAATCAGGGAGCCTGTTGAACGCGACGCAAAATAGCAAAATAATTTTGGCGTTGCTGGATTGAAGGGTGAAGGATTGAGTTTGACTGCGTCAGGTAGCCCCAAAGGGCTCAATTCTGAGGGACTTTGAGTGTTTGAGCGTTCTCCAGCAATGGGGAGCGAACTGATCTCGTGATTTAGCCACGCTAATCATTCGATCGCTTCCCCGATCGCGAATTGTTCCCCCTCAAAAATGCCCTAAGGGCAGGTCTTGCAGTTGATCTGATATATCTCCCACATCTCAAGCAAAACCTGCCCCGCATCTCCTCACTCACTCATCTACCCACTCTCCGCCCCTCTGTCTGCGCGATCGTCAATCTCGTCTTCAGCACCGTATCCGGGTTGAGGCTGATCGAATCAATTCCCTGCTCTACCAGGAAGGCGGCAAATTCAGGGTAATCGCTGGGAGCCTGGCCGCAGATGCCGACCTTGCGCCCTTTTGCCTTAGCACGCTGAATCACCATGCGGATTAGCTCTTTCACGGCTTCGTTGCGCTCGTCGAATAAGTGAGACACCAGGGCGGAGTCGCGATCGAGTCCCAGGGTGAGCTGAGTCAGGTCGTTTGAGCCGATCGAGAAGCCGTCGAAGATTTCGCTGAACTGGTCTGCCAGGATGACATTGCTCGGCAGTTCGCACATCACATAGACCTGCAAGCCGTTTTCGCCCCGAACTAAGCCGTGTTTCGCGAGTTCTGCTAGCACTTTGCGACCTTCTTCGGGAGTGCGACAGAAAGGGATCATCGGAATCACGTTGGTTAAGCCCATTTCGTCTCGCACTCGCTTAAACGCCAGACATTCCAGTGCAAAGGCATCGCGATATTTCGGGTCATAATAGCGAGATGCACCGCGCCAGCCCAACATCGGGTTTTCTTCTTCTGGCTCAAAGGCTCTGCCGCCCAGCAAGTTCGCATACTCATTGCTCTTGAAGTCCGACATTCGCACAATCACTGGGTTCGGGTGAAAGGCGGCTGCCAACATGCCAATTCCCGAAGCTAAGCGGCTGACAAAGTAGTCGGGTTTGTGGGGATAAAGAGCCGTGATCCGAGCAATTTCCTGCTTTACGAATTTGTCTTCGAGGCGATCGAAGTTCATCAGGGCGAGGGGATGCACGCGAATGTGGTTGGCAATAATAAATTCAGTGCGGGCCAGTCCAACGCCGTCGCAGGGCAGGGCAGCCAGTCCAAATGCTTCGTGCGGATTGCCCACATTCATCAGGACTTTGGTGCGGGTGGGAGGCAAATTGTCGAGCGGCAGTTCTTCGACTTCAAAGGGTAGCAGTCCGGCATAAACCTGTCCTTCTTCGCCTGCGGCACAGGAAACCGTCACTTCCTGACCGTGATGCAGCAAACCCGTAGCATCGCCGCTGCCGACGATTGCCGGAATGCCTAACTCTCTGGCAATAATCGCCGCGTGACAGGTCCGCCCACCCTGATTGGTGATTACAGCTCCTGCTTTTTTCATAATCGGTTCCCAGTCGGGGTCAGTGCGCGTCGTCACCAGCACTTCGCCTTCCTGGAACGCTTCAAGCTGATCGAGTTCGGTGATAATTCGCACCTTGCCTTGTCCAATCATGTCGCCCACAGCGCGTCCGGTGAGCAGCACGTTAGCCGGAGCCGGGTCTTTCAGCCGATAAGAGCGCAGCACATTGCCCACCTTCTGGGAGTGAACCGTTTCTGGGCGAGCCTGGACGATAAACAGCTCTCCGGTTGTGCCGTCCTTTGCCCACTCGATATCCATCGGCGTTTTGCTGCCGTGAACCGAGGAATAGTGGTCTTCAATAATGCAAGCCCATTCTGCAAGCTGAAGGATTTCGGCGTCATGGATCGCAAACTGCTGCTGCTCCGACTTGGCAACCGGGACGTTCACTGTGGCTTTGCCGCCGCCAATGTCATAGATCATCTTGATTTCTTTGCTGCCCAACCGCTTTTCCAGAATTGGACGAAAGCCCTTCTTCAGCGTCGGCTTGAACACGATGTATTCATCGGGATTCACCACACCCTGCACCACGTTCTCGCCTAGCCCGTAAGCCGCCGTCACCAGTGCAGCATTCTCAAAGCCAGATTCTGTGTCGATCGAAAACATCACGCCCGAGGCTGCCAGATCCGATCGCACCATTTTCTGCACACCCACTGAGAGCGCGACTTCAAAGTGATCAAAGTTTTTGATTGTCCGATAGGAAATTGCTCGATCGGTAAACAGCGAGGCAAAGCACAGATGGCAGGCTTCCAGCACTCGACTGATGCCGTGAATATTCAAGTAGGTTTCCTGCTGTCCAGCAAAGCTGGCATCAGGCAAATCTTCTGCCGTTGCACTCGATCGCACTGCCACATCCACACCGCTATGCTTGCTCAAGCAGTCTTCCCGCTCTAAGCCGCGCATGCCCTCACAGATATCTAGCGATGCTCCATACCGATCGCAAAGCTGAATGTAGGCATCCACGATCGACCGATCCAGTTCCGGCGGAAAGGGCGTGTCCAGAATCAGCGTCCGTGCCTGTCTACCACACTCCCGAAGCTGCGCCATATCGTTTACGTCCAGATTGGCGAATAGCTGCCTCAGCCTTGGTTCCAACCCTGCCTGCCGCATGAAATAGCGAAATGCATAGGCAGTCGTTGCAAACCCGGTTGGCACATTCACGCCTCTGGGTGTAAGCTGCTGAATCATTTCTCCCAGCGAGGCATTTTTACCGCCCACGACCGGTACATCGTGAATGCCGACCTGCTCAAACCACAGCACAAATGCCTGCTCTTTTTGCGCCTGATCGAGGACGGGAAGATTTTGAAACCGATTTGCAAGAGTCATGAAGTGCGGCTCCTAATCACGAAAGCTTTTTAACGAAAACGAGGAAAGATGGCAGCGATCGAATGGGGGCAATCGACGATCACAAAACTGCCAGGCAGAAAAACTGGAGAGAAACAGAAGAAAATTGGGGCAGTTGACCTGACCTTTTTGAGGGGATGTTTGACAGGTCGTGTCAGTTCTGCGCTGCTTCCTGAATCCCCATTAATGGAGACTTTGAACGTTAGAGAAGGCTCAGTTCCCTTCAGGATTAGAGGGCTGGGGGAACAATTCGGAGAACAGTCAGGACTGTTCAAACATTTTTCTAAGAAACAAAACTCGACCTGTGAGCCAGTGCAGAAGGGAAGCAGTTTCTCTGAAGATCGATCGTCTTGAGCAACGCAAAAACGCAAAGGGCACGATCGCCGAATCTACCGGACGATCGAAGGAATTGTAGAGATATCAGTTAAATTACGGTAAAGAAAGCGAGTCTGGCTTCCTCCCTCTGGGTTAACTGGTCAGGGGAACGGAAGTCACTCGTAGCTTCATTTTATGAATAAGACTCTGAAGACGGCGATATTCTGCAAAAAATAGTATCAATTGATACTGTTTTATCGATTGCGCTTGGGACATCGTTCAAAAAAGTAGGAGGAATCGTAACGAGTGAACGCAGCAGAACAGGCGATCGGGCTAGAGCTAGCGACCAAAATTGCCGCCGTCGTGAATTTGTTTAAGGCACAGTTTCCCGATGCGCGGGCAGATCTGAAGCCCTGGGCAAACGACCCGGATACCCGTGATCTGGTTGACCCTGACTCGATCGACATCGGGTTTCACTTTCCGGGCTGGAGTCGCCGCCTGCAAAGCCGCAGTGTCCTGGTGCAAATTCGCTTTTACCAAGACCTGGGGACGAAGAAGAATCGGGCGATCGGCATCGAAGCCGCAGGGTTTACCCATCTCGGCGAACAGTGGCGGATGTCTACGATCGAGAACTGGCAATTTGTCGGAAAGACTGAGCCGATCGAGGAGATGAAAGGGCAAATTCGGGAGTTTTGTCGGCAGAGTTTTGAGTTATTTAATGGGGAAGTCGGGAGTGGGGAGTGGGGAGTCGGTGAGGAGATGGGAGATGGCGGGTAAGTGAGTTCATCGATTACATCAGATTTGCAAATACGGCTTTTCCGTCAAATGCAGTGAGAGCAAGCCAGGTGTAGGTCGATACCCATTTAAAGAGTGTTGCTGTTTCTTGGGGAACCCAGGTTTTAGTAAACATGATGATCACAAAAAGATTGCCAGAAGGAAGTAAACCGCCAAAGCCTAAAACAGACTTCACCTGATAAGGAACCACAAAATCTTTTTGAGCAGGAATATATTGGCTACCTAACGCGGTCGGAACATGAAAGATAAAGGTGCTATGAATTTTCCGCTCTGAGTGAATTAAAAGGTCGGGCATGGGTTCTAAAACCGTGTCAATTTCTAACCCAAATTGCTGAATTAGTCGCGAGATCATCGGAATCTTGCTAACAAAATCGACGCTTAATAAGGGAATCGCTTTGTGCCCCGATGAGCCGTCTCTTGTGTTCCAGTGCGGTTCGTCTCCTGCCGTTGCCATCAAGGTTAAGCACTTCGTTTCGTCGGCGATCGAATCAACTTTCAAAAGATCAAGAGCAGCAATCTGAAGCTCGATCGGCAAGTTTTTGTAAGGATGAGTTTTGAACAGGCGGACTAACGCACAGGCAGATTCTCCGGTTTGTGGATCTACACAATTGTTGTAAAGATAGCGAACGATTCGTTCTGCGACTTCTTCCATATTGTCTGCGTCTGCATAAGTGCTGCGAAGGTCGATCGCACACCGATACATATCTTCCTGCGTGAAATTAATCAGATTGTACATAGTCTGAAGCTTCTCGAAGTCTCTGTAATGGACTAAATCCTCGAAGTAGCCGAGCGAGCTAATTGCAGTTTCTTGTCTATTCGATGGATTTATCAAGCTTCAGGACGATCAAGTTTAAGCTCCTGTGTGGATGTCGTTTGCTTCGTTAAAACCCTTCGTTAAAACCCTTCATTAGAATAAAAAAGGGATGCCAGAAACCTCTCCCGATTCAGGGACAGAATTCTGCATCCCAGTGTGCGCTGCGTGGCGACAGCGACTAAAAGGAAGCCTGATTCAATTGATGGTTTGCGCTAGGCAGGATTCACGCGACGGGCGATCGAGTGCCTTCAGATTTACGGCTAAATACGGATAAAGCACTCTGGGGTAAATGTGCCGTGCAGTCCGTAGGGAACATGATGCTTGAGGTGTAGGCGGGCAAGGGGCTGAGCGAGGTTCTGAGCATCCAGGATCACGATTTGCGATCGCTCTCGCTTGGCATCAAAGACCAGGGTGAGCAGCCAGCCATCATCCTCACTGAGCGAATTAGGACGCGGCACAAAGACGGGTTCTCCCACAAATCCGGTCGGGGCAGCACTCCAGAGCTGACGTTCTCCCGTCGTGAGGTCGATTTTGAGAATTGCCTGCAACGGAGCGTTTCCGGTCGGGTTATGGGCGGCTCCTATGTAGGCATAGCGGTATGGACGAGCTGTGCGATCGGGGTGGAGCGAGGGAAACTCACAGCAGCGGCTTTCGATAAGCTGGCGTGTGACGCTGTTGCTTTGCAAATTGAACTGGAACCGCCAGAGCTGACCCGGTGCGAGTTCAGCAAACTTGACCTGGCGATAGTCTTCATCCGGTTCGATGCTGGGCAGCGCGTCGTAGCAGATTGAATCGACAAACAAATCGCCGTCCTGTTCAAAGGCGTTGGCATGGTGGAACACAAAGCCTGCCTGAATCGGAATGGTTCGAATCGGGGCAGACCCTTGACGGGGAATAATGAGAGCCTGCGTCGGACGATCGCCCTTAAACTCCAGACACTGACCTGCGCCGCGCAATCCCATCACAAACGGAATCGGGTTAAAGTCCACCGGGTTCTGGAAGAAAATGCAGTAGTTTGGTGTGAGGGCAAAATCGTGAATAAAGGCAAAGCCGGGAACCGATCGCATTTGCTTTCGCAGCAGTTTGCCGGTTGGATCAAGTTCGTAAAGGGTGATCGTGGTCGAGAGTCCCTTAGGCTTGATCGAGAAATTCACCAGGCAGGGCGCGCCCTGGTCAAACTGGCAGGCCGGATCAACGATCGGGTGTGCCCCAAACGCTTCTCCCGGTTCCAGGATGCCGTCGAGATAGTCTAAGCCGATCGTTTCTAGCGTGGCAGGGTCGAGCCGATAGGGTTCTGCCGCTTCCCAAAGTGCCAGCAGTTTGCCGCCCCAGTAAATTACCTGCGTATTGGCAATATTCTTCAGCCGCAAATCCATAAAATTCGCCAGCCAGCCACCCGGCTTTTGGGTGCCAAACACGCCACGATAAAGGATTTTGCCTACCTGCTGCTCTTCTAAAAATGCCTGCGTGCGGACAAACCGATTGCGATAGTGGGCCTGTCCATTCTGAAACGTAATCGCGCTAATCATGCCGTCGCCGTCGAACGGATGATGAATTTGCTGTCCGTTGATGTCGAGCAGTCCGGGTCCGTTGCGAAACAGGGTTCCCTCTAGCTCAGACGGAATTTGTCCTTCGATTTCGTTGATCACATAGTCGTATTCTTGTTTGAGCGATCGATAGCCTTTCTGCCACTGATCCAAGTCGTAGGACAGAGACGCATTTTTTGAAGACGGGTTGGTTTCGAGTTGCATAGCAAGCGGTAGGCGGTGAAGGGTAGGGAGCGGAGCTGCAAAATCCTGAAGGCAATTCGGCGGTTTTAAGGAAATTTACTGGCGCAGTTCGGTGACCAGTTCGGGATTCGTTGCGCCCAAATTTTCGATCGGTTCCGCCGAGGCTTCTGGCAGAATCACAGTCTGAGGCATCTGGCTTTCTTCCGCATTGGGCAACCAGCCCAGAAACGGCAGCGGCAGCAGTGTACTCAGGTTTGTAAGCAGCACCAGCAGCCAGAGGCGATCGAAGTTGCTTTCGGTAACGCCAAGCCAGTGCATCATGAGTGCCCCAAATTCATAGGACAGCAAGCCTGCCAGGTTCACTACCGACATCAGCAGCGCAAACAGGGTTGCCTCCACCCCTGCCGGACAAAGCCGCGCCGCCAGCACTAAAATCGGCATATAGGCAATTTGGCTCATCACCGTCAAAATCAGGCTATCACCCAGGCTAAACCAATGGTCGTCAATGCCGATCGCCCGATTTGCATGGGTAACGAGCAGCAGCATTGTCATACCAAGCAGGGTCGAGATGACGGTCGTCCAGCCAAAGATTACCCGGAACGGCACTGCCTTAAAAAATCGTTGGAACATCCAGACCCCCAGTAGCGAAGCCAGACTGGTGATCAGCCGAACTCGCCCCAGAAATTCTGGCTGGAAGCCCAGCTCGTTGGTAGTAAAGAAAAAGAAAGCAGCATCGGCAGTGGGCGTTGCCTGAAGCACAAACAGAAACGCCGTCGGCAGCCAGATCGCTCGCTGGCTCACTGCTTTTCGCAACTGGCTGATTTGTTCTCGAATCGCTGCCCAGTCTGTGGCGTGGTCGATCGGCTCTTCGGTAATCAGCCATGCCACCAGCGACACGATCAGCGGAAACGTTGCCGTAATGCCAAACACCGTCTGGTTGCTAAAACGCTCCAGCAAAATGCCGCTCAGGTAAGCCGTGAGGAACCCGCCCAGTGCAGCCGTTCCCCAAGTGAGGGACTGCAGCGATCCGGCATCCTGCACTGACTCGGTCCTCGCCCGCTCGACCACTAGCGAATCGACGATCACATCGCTAAACGCCACCGAAAGCGAACCCAGCGCGATCGCTGCTGTTGCCGACCAGACATCGTGAACGATCGTCGCAAGAGCCACCCATGCCGTCGTGCCCAGTAGACCAGACAAAATCAGGTAAGGACGACGACGATAGCCAAAGAGTGGCAGCCCATCGGAAACAAAGCCAAACAGCGGCTTGATCATCCAGGGCAGCGCAGCCACCCCTAGCAGAGCCGACACCTGCGCCGGACTCATGCCCAGGTCATCTTTCAGAAAGAAACTGACCGCCAGCCGCGCCAGCCCCAAAATGCCCTGCACAAAGTACACCAGCAAAATTGCCGCCAGCTCTGGACTGGGTTCGTTTCCGAACAGAACCTTTTCCTTCAGCAGCGTTGTAACCTTGACCCTTAAGCCAGGGGAGGAAGCTATCATTCAGTTTCGATTTGTTAAGAAACATCAACACTGCCTATTATGATAACTCCCTCGCTGAGACTGTCCAGGAATCGCAGGGGGGATTGGCGATCGGCATTTGATCCGCATTCGGACGGCATTGAATCACCCGCAGGTTAGATGCTGAAGCTTTCTGTCGTAAGGTTGACTCCCTGTAGAAAGGCAATTGGGTGACCGTTTACCTCGATCGCAGTGTTTCTGCCCTGCGGGAGAAAAACGAGGTCATCTAGCTGCAGATTGCCCTTGAGGATCAATTGGTCTTTCCCTGGCTGAAAGTCAAGAATGGTCTTGATGCCTAGACCTTTACCAATCACAAATCGATCGCCTCCCGCTTTGCCAAGCCATTGCGCTTTGCCGAACCCTTGATCGTTGCCTTTGCTGCTGTTGAGCAGATCATCCTCTACGGTTCCCACAATTAAATCTGCCTTAGGAGCCGATCGCGCTGCCCGCAGTTGCCGGGGTCGGCTAGGAGTCGTTGGCGGGGAGCCATCGTTACCGCCATTATTGTTGCCGCCATTATTACCGCCGTTGCCGCCGCTATTTTGAGGAACGGTGAAGCGTCTTGCCAGAATGTCTGTGCCGCGATCGTCGCCCTCATCACTCTGCCACGCGACAACAAAATTGCCATTGGGACGAACTGCAATCTGGGGCAGGGTCTGGTCATTATCGGTCGTTTTGTTGACTTGGAATTCACCGGCGATGCGGCTGCCATTCGAGCCAAACTGCTGTCCCAGCACATTGAAATTATCATCGCTATCGCTGGCCCAAACGATCGTAAAGTTGCCTTGCCTATCTGAGCCGATCGACGGAGTTTGCTGATCGCCGTTTGTGGTGGAATTGACGCGGAGATTCTCTGCACCGACCGCATTTCCTCTGGCGTTGTAGCGACGGGCATAAATACCTGAACCGTCCCCGTCCTGCTCTTGGTCCTGCCAGACCACGACAAAATTACCAGCCGGACCAACCGTGACATCAGGATTAATCTGATCGCCTCTGACCCGTGGATTCACCTGAAACTGATTGTTGATCGGATTACCGAAGCGATCAAATCGTTGGGCAAAAATGTCATACCCGTTGTTCCGGGTGCGGCTCTGCCAGACCACGACAAAATTGCCCGCCGAGTCCGCTGCAACCGCCGGATTGATCTGAGCGCGATCGGTCGTTGTGTTCACCAAAAAAGCTCTGCCCTGACGCGCTCCAGAACTGTTGTAGCGTTGAGCAAAGATGCCGAATCCACTCTCATCGCGCCCGATCACTTCGTTCGTTGTGCGTCCTTCGTTTTGCCAGACCACGACAAAGTTACGCGCTTCCCGGTTTTCTTCATCGGTTCCGAGCGGTTCAAACGCAACGTCCGGATTTTGCTGCCGTCCCTCAGTGGTCGTGTTAATGCGAAACTCAGAGCCATTCTCCCGGAAATCATCTCCGCTGAACTCATATTGCTGGGCAAAGATGCCGCTGCCTGCATCGCCTTGATTTTCAGCCTGCCAAACCGCGATCGTATTGCCAGTTCCATCGATTCCGAGAGCGGGGCGTTCCTGGTCTCCCTCTCGTAGCGAGTTCACCAAAAACTCTGGGGCAAAAGCCGTGCCGCCGGGGAGAAAGAAGCGGGCGAGAACTTCTTCTTCGTCTTCCTCACTGTCGCTCTGCCACGCGATTACAAAATTGCCGCGCTCGTCGATCGCGATCGAGGGATTTTGCTGATCGTCTGCCGTCGAGGAATTGACACGGAGAACGTTTCCTTTGGGGGTTGCTTGCATAAGCTTGTCCGGGGGCTTGTTCAAAGGAACCTGCTGAGCCTGGGGAGCAGCACTCACTAGGGTACGGCATAAAAGGCTAGATAGAGCAATTTTATTGATTTTCAGGGAAAACTGGCTCTATCTATAGCGTTGACTCTGCACCTGTAGGAGCCACGATCGCTGCCCCCTACCTTATATTTAACCTTGATTCAACGTTCTGATTCAGGCGCAGCGGCTTTAGCCTGCCCACGTAATTTTCTGTAACATGGAAACCGTGTGAGCTGAATTGCACTCCTTCGCAAAACCGTCAGACTTCGATTTGAGGAGATAGCCTGTGGCAGTCGAAACGATTCAAGAGCGTTCTACATCAACCGTCCGTAAACCTGCTCCCCGCTATAAGGTGCTGCTGCACAACGACGACTTTAATTCAATGGAGCATGTGGTTAAGTCACTGATGGAAACTGTCAGTGGCCTGACGATGCCGCAAGCCGTCAGCATTATGATGGAAGCGCACGTCAATGGCATTGCCCTGGTGATTACTTGCGCCCAGGAACACGCCGAATTTTACTGCGAAGGTTTAAAGAGCCGGGGGTTAACCAGCACGATCGAGCCTGATGAATAAACGGTTCTGTCCTGACGATTTCCTGAACGAACGGGGCAATGGAGACCCTCGGCGCCTCTTCAAATCTCCTGATAAACCCCTTCCCGATCGTTTTGCCTCCCTAAAACCTGCTTGAAACCCATCCTGACTCGCCTCGCTCTTTATCCTGCCCCAGTCCGAATCATCGCGTTTCTTCTGCTGGTGGTGGGAGTCTGGCTGCCCTTTGCTGCGCCGATCGCCCTCCTCGTGCGCGATGCCAATCAAGTCACGATCTTCACCATGTCTCTGCTGTTTGTCGCGTTTCTGCTGCTGATTCGCGTCTGGGGTAAAAGGGTACAGGGCGATCGGCGAATTTTTCAGACCTATGGGCTGGTGTTCAGCAAACAAAATGGGCGGGAGCTATTGTTGGGGCTGGCGATCGGTTTGCTTAGCCTGTTTTTTCTGTTTGGTGTGCAGAGCAGTCTGGGCTGGGTTGAGTGGCAAGCGTTCGCCCCATCTCTGCGAATTGGGCTGGAAGGTGGCGTGATGGCGTTGGGCATCGGCTTTGCCGAGGAGCTTGTCTTTCGCGGCTGGATTTATGACGAACTGCGGCGCGACTATTCCCCCAAAACGGTGCTTTGGGCAGATAGCCTGATTTTTGCCTGCCTCCACTTTATTAAATCCCCCGCAGAAATTATTCGCACTTTTCCTCAGTTTCCAGGACTGGTGCTGCTGGGGCTGGCATTGGTTTGGGCAAAGCGATCGACTGCCGTTCCCCGTCCTGTGGCTGATCCGCGCTGTCCTCAAGGCAGGCTCGGGCTTGCGATCGGGCTGCATGCCGGACTGGTCTGGGGCTATTACATGGTGAATGTGGGCAATTTGATTCGCTACTCTAGTCGCGTTCCCATGCTGCTGACGGGAATTGATCGCAATCCGCTATCTGGGGCGATCGGGCTGCTGTTTTTGGGCGGTTTGGCAAGCTTGATGGCATGGCAATCGAGACGGGGCAGTTTTTTCTTCGATCGCTAACTCAAGTTGGGAATCGCTCGATCTACACTGAGAGAATCTTCCTTGAGTGCGGGATATGGCAAATCGATCGAGTTCTGTGTCTGTCTCTCCAGCGATCCGGCGCGTTGCTTTATCGCTGCGAATTCTGGGCTGGGTGAGTTTCTGGTCACAGGTGATTTTGGGAGTCGTTGCAGGAATCGTGCTGATTTTTGCCGGGGGAAATCTCCGTGCCCCTGCGCCGAATCCGGGGAATCCTACCACTCCGGTCGCTGCTAATCCGGGAACTGGGGCAGGGCTTTTCTTTGCTTTTATTGGGCTAGTTGCGCTGGCTGCCAGCATTTATTGGGCGTTTCGCTATACTCGCCTGGCCCGCAAGCTCACCGCTGCTAACAGTGCCGAGCGTCCCAAGCGTGGCGATACAGTTCGGATTCTGGAAATCGGGCTGCTGATCAATCTGGCAGGGTTGCTGGTGACAGTTTTAGGAGCGCAGGCGATCGCGGGGGCACTGCTGCTGAAGTCTTTTGAACAGGGCTTTGTTATCTTTTCGGGCAATCCGCTCCGGTTTATCACGCCGCTCGATCTGCTGGTCGTGCAGTCCAACACCAATGCCATTCTGGCGCACTTTATCGGGCTGGCATCAACGCTGTGGCTACTGCGATCGATTAACCGTCCGTAGTCCCCGTTATGGCTGTTCTGTCGCGATCGCCAACCGTACCCCATCGATCGCCCTCAGCCGATCCATGACCTGTACAACATTACCGTGGCTGACTACTGTATCTGCGTTGATTACCACGAGCGGCTGCTGACCTGTGGCAGCTTCGGCTTTGATTTGTGCCTCGATCTTGTCTAGCGGCATCGCGGCTCGGTTGAGAGCAAGGTTTCCGGCAGGGTCGATCGTGATGACAAACTGTTCCTGGGACTGATTCTCGGTGGTTCCAGCTTTGGGCAGGTTGACGGGTAAGCCCTGCGATCGAGTCAGAAACAGGGTGGACATAATGAAAAAAGTGAGAATCGCAAAGATCACATCGATCATCGGCACGATGTTGATTTGAAACTGAGATTCCGGCTCATCAGGCAGACGCATTGGGCAGTCCTCCACGTTCGTAGCGACGACGATGAATCAGTTCAAGCTGTCCGCCATATTCCTGAATCAGCGCAATTTGACGCAGATACAGTCCGCGAAACATATTGGCAAACAGCAGGGTAAAAATAGCAACGACTAAGCCAGCCGCAGTCGAAATCAGGGCTTCGCTGATGCCCGCGGTGACGTTTGCAGTTGCCTGTCCGCCCAACTCGCCGATCCGCAGCGAGGCAAATGATGTAATCAGTCCCAGAATTGTCCCCAGCAGTCCCAGCAGGGGGGAAACGCTGATCACGGTTTCAAACACGGTGTTAAATCGCTTCAGGAGGGGAATTTCTGCCTGCGCTGCACTCTCCAACGCTAAGCGAAACTCGTCGGGGGTTGATTGCTCTAGCTCCAGGGCGGCTAAAAAAATGCGGGCGATCGGCAAGTTCACGTTTTGTTCGAGCTTCTGGAAGGCAGCTTTGGGACTGCGACGATAAAGTGCCAGGACATCGCGCACAATGGCATCCTGTTTTCGCCCGACCTGAAACCAGAAAATGAGCCGCTCTAGAATCAGAGCCATCGCCAGAATCGACAGCCCCAACAGGGGATACATGACGACTCCGCCCAGGGCGAATATTCGAGCGATCGACATGAGAAGTCCTCTTTAGTCTGCAAGGTTCGACTGCGTTAATAGCATACTCCCATGTGGGGAGTTCAAGCTTGATGCTTTAAGTAGTCGCTTAGCCGATTACAGCAGGCGAAAAATAAACGGATAGCGGTAGGGCAGATCGGGGCGATCAAGGACTTTGACGATCGCAATAATCGGCAGCACGAGTGTAGCAACCCCTAGCAAAACCAGGAGTGGGATTCCAATCAACACCACCGTCAGCACACCGAAAATAATGCCATAGAGAAAAACGTTGATGTGAAAGTTGAGGGATTCGATCGCATTGGCTTTCACAACCGGGTCTTCGTTTACCAACAGGATAATAATTGGAATGGCAACAGAAACGATCGTGGAACTGAGCAAAATTGCGCCGTGGCAGAGGGCAGAGAGGAGTTTGCGTTGACTGGTTTCGGTTTGCATAAGAATCAAGGTTAAAGGAGCCGGAAGATCAGGGGATAGCGATACGGAACCTCAGGGCGTTTGGCAACTCGGACGATCGCAGCGAGCGGCAAAATCAAGCTGGCAAGCCAGAGCAGGACAAATAGCAGCACAGCCCCCACCATAATCATTAGCGAAATCTCGAAGAGAAACGAATAAAGAACGGACGGCAGGTTTAGCGTAATCAAGGAGTCGTCCATAACAAAGGGAATGAAAAGACTTAAGCCAAAAAATCCGACAATGAACGCGGCGATCGCATAGATATACAGACTGATGTGAAAATTGATTGATTCTCTTGCATTTGCTTTTACGATTGGATTTTCGTTGGTGGCAAGAATGACGATCGGAATGACAATGGAAATGATCGCGGAACTGAGAAACACCGAAGCATGACACACAATCGAGAGTGCTTTTTGTTGATCTAAATCACGCATTGCTGATCTCGCTGAACTTTTCAGACCTTTTGGTCAGACCTTTTGGTAGGAATTCCCTGGCTGAATTTGGGATAAACCCTAAAAAAGCAGTTGCGCGGCGAAGTGAAACCAAACGTAAAACCAAACGTAAAACCAATTGCCCAAATTCTAGCTACCGCAGTTCAACCGATCGTTCCTGAAATCTTGTCGATTTATTAAGAAGAATTTAGGGTAGAAGAGAGATGTCTCAGGAGAGGTTGCTGGGTATGGTGCAATTTATCGCAGGTTCCGAAACAAACCAGATGCAAGCTGAGATTGAAAGTGTCGTGCGGCGACAGCGTGCCTATTTTCGGACAGGCGACACGCGATCGATCGAGTTTCGGACTACTCAGCTCAAGCGGCTGCGGCAGGCAATCCTCGATCGGGAAGCAGCCATTATGCAGGCAGTGCAGGCAGATCTGCGAAAGCCTGACTTTGAAGCCTTTGCGACTGAAGTTGGCGTGATTCAGGAAATTGACTACGCAATCAAGCATCTACGCAGCTGGATGAAGCCCAAAAGCATTGGTGCGCCGCCCGAACAGTTTCCGGCGAAAGCCCAAATTATTCCTGAACCGCTGGGCGTGGTGCTGATTATTGGACCCTGGAACTATCCGTTTCAGCTCATGATTTCGCCCCTGGTGGGGTCGATCGCCGCCGGAAACTGCGCTTTGCTCAAACCCTCGGAAATTGCGCCCCACACCTCTCGCGTCGTGGCCGATTTGATCGAGGCAACCTTTGACCCCCAATATATTGCGATCGTCGAAGGCGGGGTCGAAGTCAGTCAGGCAGTGCTTAACGAAAAGTTTGACCATATTTTCTTCACGGGTGGAACGGCGATCGGCAAAATTATCATGGCAGCCGCCGCCAAACATCTCACCTCGGTCACGCTGGAACTGGGTGGCAAAAGTCCCTGCATTGTCGATGCTGATATTGACCTGAAAACCGCCGCCAAACGCATTGTCTGGGGCAAATTTATCAACGCCGGACAAACCTGCATCGCGCCCGATTATCTGCTGGTCGATCGCCGCATCAAACCCCAACTCATCGAAGCCATCACCGCAGCCCTGCGCGAATTTTATGGCGACGACCCGGCAACCAGCCCTGACTACGGACGCATTGTGAGCGATCGACACTTCGAGCGACTGGCTCATCTGATGCAGAACGGTCAGCCGATTGTCGGCGGTCAACTAAATGAAAGCGATCGCTACATCGCCCCCACCCTTCTCGATTCCGTGGATCTGGATGCACCCCTTATGCAGGAAGAAATCTTTGGTCCGCTCCTGCCTGTGATTGAATACAGCGATATTGAAGAGGCGATCGACCTGATCCTGTCCAAGCCCAAACCGCTTGCCCTCTACCTCTTCACCCGCAACAAACCACTCCAGCAGCGCATCCTCCAAGAAACGTCATCCGGCGGAGTCTGCCTCAATGAAACGATCATGCACGTCGGCGTAGCGCAACTTCCCTTTGGCGGCGTGGGCGAAAGCGGCATCGGCAAATACCACGGCAAAGCCAGCTTCGACACCTTCTCGCACTACAAAAGCATCCTCGCTAAGCCCTTCTGGCTTGATATGCCCTGGCGGTACGCGCCGTATCAGGGAAAGCTGGAGCAGATTAAAAAATTGCTTTTGAAGTGAAGTAGGTTAAAAAGTTGCTTTTGAAGTGAAGCGGTGGAGTTTATCCAGGCATCCAAGGCGATCGCAAAACTTCTCCAGTCGATCCTCGCCCCTTCACTCCTTCATCACCCCCTTACCCTTCTACTTAATCCACCCCTTCACCCCTCAACCCATGCCAAACCTCCTCAACTTCCTCCTAAAACGCCCTTCTGAGAAAATCAGGGCAAACGTCGAAGTCTACACCTGGCAAACCTGCCCCTACTGCATTCGGGCAAAAGTGCTGCTGCGCTGGAAAGGCGTTCCTTTCACGGAATACAGAATTGACGGAGACGGAGCGGCACGAGTCAAAATGGCAGAACGCGCCAACGGTCGGCGCACTGTTCCGCAAATTTTTATCAACAATCAACATATTGGCGGCTGTGATGATCTCTATACGATCGATCGGGAAGGCAAGCTCGATGCACTTCTAATGCAGCCTGAATAATCAGACCTTCCAGCCATCACTGCATCACAACTGCATTACAACAGTCCCAGGGGCAATCCTTAAAAAACTTCCCCTCACTCCCTTCTCCCTTCCACCCTAATGCCCCTTCCTCCACCCCCGATCGATCATCCCGATTACCTCATCCACTATCACTGGATGACCCAGGCGATCAAGCTGGCACAGGCGGCAGGAGAAGCAGGAGAAATTCCAGTGGGAGCGGTGATTGTTCAGGGAAATCGGGAGATTGCCACGGGGGAAAATCGGCGAGAGCGAGATCGCGATCCAACGGCTCACGCAGAAATTCTGGCACTGCGGCAGGCGGGTCACCAATTGGGTTCCTGGCATTTGGAGTCCTGTACGCTGTATGTGACGCTGGAGCCTTGCCCGATGTGTGCTGGGGCGATCGTGCAGGCGCGGCTGGGGCTGTTGGTGTATGGGGCAGATGACCCGAAGACAGGGGCGGTACGGACGGTCGCCAATTTGCCCGATAGTGCCTGCTCCTTTCATCGGCTTCCCGTAGTAGGCGGCATCCTGGAACTTGCCTGCCGTCAGCAGTTGCAAGACTGGTTTAGGCAGCGTCGGCAAACTCATGAACAGCACCGCCCCGCAAATCAGCCAATAGACGGCGAGGGAACTGTCCCCTGAAAGAGGGAGAGATGAACACGAGCAACTAATGTGGGTATAAGGTATGCCCCAATGGTGATGGGCTTTATTGAACTGCTTAGCTATGGTTTTGCTTCACTCTTCTCACGATCGCTCCGCTGAACCTGAAGTGATTCAACCCGCTTCCACCCCGCAAATGCCTGAGCCACCGGAACCCTCATCCAAAGCTCCAGTGACGACCATTCGATCGCGAATTTCTCCCTGGCTCACACCCCTGGTTTACCCTTTGGGCTGCTGGTTCGTTTTGCCCAACTACTTTCGGATTGATATCACGGGACAGGAAAACTTGCCCCTGGAGGGTCCGGTAATTCTTGCCCCAACTCATCGATCGCGCTGGGATGCGCTGCTGATTCCCTATGCGGCAGGTCGATTTGTTACAGGGCGCGACATCCGATTTATGGTGACTGCCGATGAAGTGAAAGGGCTTCAGGGTTGGATGATTCAGCGACTGGGTGGGTTTCCGGTGAATCCACGACAGCCTGCGATCGCCAGTCTTCGATTCGGCGTTGAAGTGCTGCACAACCGCGAAATGATGGTGATCTTTCCAGAGGGGGGAATCTTTCGCGACCATCAGGTTCACCCGCTGAAGCCCGGACTCGCAAGACTCGCGCTGCAAGCCGAAGGAAATCAGCCTGGATTGGGCGTTAAAATTGTGCCGATTCATCTGGAGTATGGGCAGGAGTTTCCCACCTGGGGCTGTCCGGTTAAGATTGCGATCGGCAAACCGCTTGAGGTGAATCAATATGGGCAGGGTAACGTGAAACAGCGTGCCCAAAACCTTACCCAGGATTTAGAAAATTCCCTGCGGCAGCTTGGCGGCGAACTCTCGGAAGGCTCTGCCGATTGCGTTTCGGTTTCTGCCTCGTAGGGTCTGAGTTTCAGCGATGATCAAACAAAAATCAGGCGATCGGCACTTCCAATCGATCGCCCGGTTTCGGCTCGATCACCTGTGCTGAGAGCTTTGCTGCTGCCAGGCGTGATTGTAGTTCCGCCGCACTGCCTTCTGCCTTAAGTAGACCGGGAAGAATACCGCTCATCTCAATATCGCCCCCAGCTGCAGTGGGCAGAATTACTTTAGGATTCAGGACTTTTGCCAGTTCAACCGTCGCACTTCTGCCGCGAATCACTGCCCCCACGATCGGAAGCTGCAAATCGACGATCGGCGCAATCACCACATCGATCGGCGCAAGTGCTTTCAGCATCGGGGCGTGGTTGCCGTGCGGTTCATAATAAAGCGAAGTACCTTGCTGAAGATCGGTTAGCACATAGCCATTCTCAACCAGCGTTGGTCCGACCAAAGAACCGGGTACTGCCTGAATCTTGAGCGCGTTTGCCAGCGTGAAGCTTTCACCGTGTGCCAGAGCCGTTACCTGCGCGTAGCCCAACCGATTCACCACTTTCGCCGCATTCGGAGAAGCAACTACAGGAATCTGGCGATCGAGCTGCTCTAGCGTAGGCGGATGGGCATGGTCTTCAAGTCCCTGGGAGAGCAAAATCAGATCAATTGCATCAGGAATGGCACGCTGGGAGCGACGATCGCTCTTAAACAGCCAGGACATCTTGCCAAACATCAGCGACCCTACAAGCCAGGGATCGAGCAGGATTTTTTGTCCCGCCATTTCAATCAGCCAGGAATTAGTGTCGAGCCAAGTCAAATACATCGCACATTTTTTGAGAGACTTTCCTTCATTATTGTCGCAGTTCCATTACGTTGAGAGGGAATTGGGGCGATGTGAAATGGTTTTTATTTAGAGGCGATATTTAGAGGCGATCGGTGAGGTTAAGTAAAACAACGCTAGAATCCTTTATCCGTTTGCTGCTCTGCTTGTTTCAAGGCCTCTCTAAATATCTTTTTCCCTGAGGGGCAGAAAGATTACAAAAGGCTTCTAGAATCTGCCTGAATTTTGAACTTTGCTGAATCCAATTTTTTTGGACAGCCGCTTTAGTAAAATCTATTCTTTCAATCATCTTTTCAACCGCAGGTGCAAGAATAGGCTGTTTAGTTTTTCATCTAATGTGCGTTAGCAATTTGTGTTAAAAATTCTTAGCTTCTAAAGCGGCTAATTTTCAAAGGCAACACTAAAACACAGTCATACAACAGTGATATAGATGAGCAATGCGGATTATAGAATCTGCTTGCCAAAGGCAGAACTCCCCGTCACAATGGCTTTCAAACTCAGGCAGAATCAATGGTGAAAGCGATGACGCAAGACTGGCAGCGGCTCCTTGATTCAGCAGCAGTGCGCTTTGTGCGGATTGTCTGGTGTGATAATGCGAACGTGATTCGGGCGAAGGCATTTCATACGGCATTTTTGGAAGAACATCAGGATTGGGGCATTGGGATTTCGATCGCCCAACAAGCCGTTCCCGTGATGGCTGATGCGCCTGCGCCAGAGAGTGGTTTGGGTCCGGTGGGAGAAGCCTGGCTAGTGCCGGATTGGTCCACGCTTGCGCTATTGCCCTATGCCCCCGGTCATGCCCGTGTGATGGGAAAGATGATGCGTGAGGGGCAACCCTGGGCACTTTGTCCGCGCAGTTTTTTGCAGCGCATGATCGCTCAGGCACAGGCAATCGGCTTAGAGGTGAAAGCAGCGTTTGAGAACGAGTTTTATCTGCTGTCCCGCAGCAGCGAGGGAATTGTGCCCGTCGATCGCACGCTGTTTGCTGCGTCGTTGAGTATGGATCAAAATCGAGCTGTGATTGATGACATCGCGGCTGCCCTGATCGCTCAGGAAATTGCAGTCGAGCGGTATTATCCAGAGTCCGGTCACGGTCAGCATGAAATTTCGATTCGCTATACTGGGGCACTCGCAGCCGCCGATCAGCAGATTGCGTTTCGCGAAACCGTTCATGGTGTTGCCCTCCAACATGGGCAGATTGCTTCGTTTTTGCCCAAGATCTTTGCAAACCAGGCAGGCAGCGGCTGTCATCTGCATCTAAGTTTGTGGCGGCAGGGGGCAAATCTCATGCCCGACCCGCAGCAGCCGGGGGAACTGAGTCCGATCGCCCTGGCTTTTGTTGCCGGAATCCTCGATCATTTGCCTGCGCTGATGGCAATCACGACACCCAGCGTCAATTCCTACCGTCGGTTGCAGCCTCACTTCTGGAGCGGCGCGTTTTGCTGCTGGGGCAAAGACAACCGGGAAGCAGCCGTTCGGATTCCAAGCAGTCCCGTTCCACCGAGTCCGACCCATCTGGAACTAAAAACCGTGGATGCGTCTGCCAATCCCTATTTGGCTCTGGGAGCCACGATCGCTGCTGGGCTGGATGGTATCCGACGCGCCCTCACGCCGGGTGAAGAAGTGACGATCGATCCCGGTAATTTCTCAAAAGCAGAACGGCAGCAGCGCAAGATCGATCGCTTACCTTCAACGCTGGGTGAGGCGATCGAGCATCTGAAGCAGGATGAGCATCTTTTGAACGCGCTGGGAACCCCGCTGACACAGGCATTTCTGGCAGTACGGCAAGCAGAATGGGCAGCGATGCAGGAAATGCCGCTGGAGGAGGAGGTGGGGATGTTGCTGGAGCGGTACTAGGAGGTGGAGAGGTGAGAGGTGAGAGTAAGGGGATGAGGAGATAAGAAGTGAGGTTTAAGGTTGTGCGGGTTCTTCCTGGGGCTGATCAGTGGGCTTGGCAGGGGGGAGATGGTCGATCGCAATAATCGACTCCATGACGGATTTGACGATCGGTGCAGTGACAGTTGAACCATAAGCATCATCGCCCTGCGGCTCATCGACTACTGCCAGCACCACATAACGGGGAGCCTCAACCGGGAAAATGCCAACAAAGCTGGTGATGCGTGCGCCGTCGATATAGCCTCCGTCGGGGCTTGCTTTCTGAGCGGTTCCCGTCTTTCCAGCGATGCGGTAGCCAGGAATCTGAGCAGCCTTTCCGGTTCCTTCCTCAACAACGTGTTCCATCATGTTCAGTACGGCGTTTGCCGTTTTGGGTGAGAAGACTGCTTCGGGCGTAGGCAGGTCCGGCTTCCAGACCAGGCTTTCATGGGGGTCAACCAAGCCTCTCACCACATGGGGCGTAACTCGCTTACCACCGTTTGCCAGCATGGCGTGAAGCTGAAGCAGTTTGATCGGCGTGAGCGAAAAGCCTTGTCCAAATGCGGTGGTCGCGGGTTCAATCACGGATTCGGTAAACTGCGTGTAGTCCTTAAGCTGCCCGGTCGCTTCCGAGGGCAGATCAATTTCTGTTGGCTGATTGATCTTCAGCTTTTCGAGCCAGCCATAGTACACACCGGGCTGTAGCGTTTCCATCAAATGCACCATGCCCACGTTGCTGGAATGCTGCAAGATTTCAGTGAGGGAAAGCTGTCCGCGTCCGCCTGCGTAGCTAAAGTCTGCGTTTTGAATGGGCCAACCGTCTACTTCGATCGCCCCTTCGTCGTAGAAAGAAGCATCGGAACCCACAGCTCCAGATTCCAGCGCGATCGCCACGTTAACGGGCTTAAAGGTTGACCCCGGCTCATATAGGTCGGTCAAAATCCAGTTTTTCAGCTGCTCGATTTTTGCTTCATAAAACTTGTTGAGATCAAAGGCAGGGGCGGAGACCAGCGATCGAATTGAGCCGTCCTGCACATCCATAACCACCACAGCTCCCCGCTTGGCGTTGTACTTCTGCATTTGCCCATCCAACGCAGAACGAGCCGCCCGCTGAAGCCGACTGTCTACTGTAAGCTGAAGCCGCAAGTCGTCTTTCTGATGCTGAAGAAAATGCTCGGGCAGGTTAATGGGCACAATTCCCCCATCACCCGATCGTCTGAGCGTCATTGACGCGATCGACTGCTCAATCTGAGGTTCTAGAGAAGCTTCAACGCCGGACTGACCCTGGCGATCGGCATTCACAAATCCCACAATTTCCGGAAAAAGAGCCTGCTGCGGATAAATCCTTTCCTGCTCAGGAACCAACTCTAAGCCGTCGAACCCCAGAGTTGCAATTCGCTCCTGGGTATCTTCTGAAATATCATCCCGAACTCGAATACCGCTTTCCTGAGCTTTAAATTTGTCCATTAACTGCTGCACCGACTGTCCCACGATCGGCGCCAAGTCTGCGGCAACCTTCTCTTTAGCTTCGTTAAACAGAAAAGGATGGGCAAATAGCGTATAAACGGGCTGATCGATCGCCAGCACATTTCCGGATCGATCCACAATCGGACGACGGGGCATGACCGGGCGCAGATCGAGCACCTGCTGTTCTTTTGCTCGTTCTTGCAGCATCCCTGCCTGGAATACTTGAATTTTCAGCAAATTGAGCAGCAAAAGCAGCATTGCACCCAGCATAATCAGCCAGACAATCAGCAATCGCTGCCGCTGCACCTTTGGCGAAATCCCAAAAGAACCGGAACCAGAACCCGAAACTTTTCGATTGCGCTGGACTCGATCGCGTCGAATGGGGTTTTTCGATCGAGAACGCGCTACAGAAACCGAGCTAAAGCGGTTTTCCCGGCGGGACGATCGCTGCTGCGGAATTGGAGTTCCTGAGGCACGACGGCGACTTCGGGCAGAGGCACGGCGCGAAAATTGGGCAGCAGATTGAGCAGAAAACGGGAAAGGAGGAGTAGCCATCGACCAACTCGAAACAGGGAGTGATGCCAGAACGATAATCTGAACAGAAAAATTCTGCTCAACATTAAATGTCAAAAAATGTTAAACAGAAAATGCCGAATTAATAGCCCAAAGGACGGGCAGGAATTGGAGTATCCGGCATAGGGGTTACTTCAGGGGCAGTCGCAGGACGCAGGGGGGCAGGACTGAGGAAAATTGTGCTGTTGGGGTCGGGTGGCACTAAACCTGTTCCCGGCTTTTCTGCCTGCTCTGCCATCTGATTTTTAAGAACTTCGTTAGTCGTGAGAAACTGCCGTTCCCGCTTCTGCAATCGCTCGAGCTGCCGATAAGCGTCGCTCCATCGCTGCTGGGTGTAAACCGTCCAGCCATAAACGCCCAGTCCTGCAATCACCAGCAAGAGCGTAATCAGCGTTGATCCCTGCTGTAAGGCAAACAGTCCCCGCAGCCAGAGGGGAAGCGGCTGGGGCTGGGGCAGGCTTCGCACTGACGATCGCTTTGCAGCCGAACGGGTTGTGGCTTTCCCTAAGGAAGATTGCTCCAGATGGCGCAAGTTGGCTTCTGGGGCGATCGATCGCAGTTTTCCTGCCGAAATCGTCAGGTCTGAAGCAGGATCTGAGACAGGATTGGTTTGCCGCAGCGGAACCACTTTCGCTCTACCTTGCTTCGCCTCTCCCCGAGTCGATTGCTTCGCAGTTCCTCGAAGTGAAGATCGCGTTGCCGAATTTTTCCGACGGGGTGCTGTTGAGGAGCGGGACGATTTCCGCCGAGCAGCACTGGGATCAAGCACAGCCGTCATAGCCTTTCACCTTTTAGAATGACCCTTCAGAATTTAATCTCTACTGCTATAGCACGATCCCATTAATTCAGCACGACTAACGCTAGATAAAGGAGTTTTCCACCACAGCCAAGTGCATGAATCTGACCGTTCCAAAAGTATAAGGGGGACTCGTGCGATCGTCACTTTTTTTGCGGAAGGATTCCTGACTGAATTGGCAAGCTTAGCTGCGGTAGTCTTCCCGCGTACCTCGTGTCCGCAGAGCTTGTCCCAGGCGATCGAGGGCATGAACATAGGCGGCGGTTCGCATTGAGCAGGAAAGCTCTTTTGCCGTTACCCAAATCCGCTCGGTTTCCTCGGTCATTTTTTCATTGAGGCGGCGGTTCACTTCTTCCAGGCTCCAGTAAAGCCCGCTGCGGTTTTGCACCCACTCAAAGTAGCTAACTGTGACGCCGCCCGCATTGACCAAAATATCGGGAAACACCTGAATTCCCTTGCTTTCCAAAATTGCGTCGGCTGCCGATGTAATGGGTCCGTTTGCCACCTCGAAAATGTATCTCGCCTGAATGCGATCGGCGTTCTCAGCAGTGATCTGGTTTTCGAGCGCAGCCGGGATCAAGATATCAACATCCAGTTCGAGCAGTTGCCCATTGGTGATGACTTCATGGTCAATCTGGCTGCACACGCTGCCCCTGCAATAAACTGCTTTGATGCCGCGTGTTGCGTCTTTGATTTGGCGGACGCTGGGGATATCCAGTCCTTGTGCTGCATAAACGCCGCCCTGCGAATCACTGACCGCCACGACTTTGTAGCCTGCCCGGTAGAGCAATTCTGCCAAAACTGCTCCAGCATTGCCAAATCCCTGGACAGCTACCGTCGTTTCGCTAGGTTTGCGATCGAGCTTCGGCATCAGTGTTTGGATCGAGAAGAAAGCCCCCATTGCGGTTGCAGTTTCACGTCCGAGGCTGCCGCCCATGGTGATCGGTTTGCCCGTCACAACTCCAGGGGTAATTTGCCTGCGGATCGTGCTGTACTGATCCATCATCCAGCCCATGATCATGGCATTCGTGTAGACATCGGGGGCGGGAATATCCACATCGGGTCCAATAAAGTCGGCGATCGCGTCAATGTAGCCTCGGCTCAGGCTTTCTAGCTCAAATTTAGACAGCTCCTTAGGATTCACGGTCACGCCACCCTTTGCGCCGCCAAACGGCAGATTCAGCACGGCACATTTAAAGGTCATCCAAAATGCTAAAGATTCAACTTCGTCGAGCGTCACGCCCGGATGAAAGCGAATCCCACCTTTTGTTGGACCCCGGCTGTCGTCATAGCGGACGCGATAGCCCTGAAAAACACGTAGCGAACCGTCATCCATTCGCACTGGAATCGAGACGGTAAGGCTAGCTTTGGGTGCTCTGAGCCGTTCGATCGCATCTTCGCCGATCGTCACGTAGCGCAAAGCTTTTTCAAGTCGAGTATTTGCGTCAGATAAAAGAGAACCGGACACTTGATGAGCGATCGTGCCGGAGTTTGGGTTAGACATTCGATGCCTCCTCATTGCGGAAATTCTCAATGACTTCTCAATGGCTGAGCAGGAGACGACTGAAGCGATGGTTTGAAGTGATGATTTGAAGCGATGGTCTGTCCTGCTATCTCTATCTTTCCCGAAAAACTGTAGCAAAAACTACAATTTATTATTTATTGAGTAAAAGATACAAAACTAAATATTAAAGGAGTGCGGATTGCTCCTATTCTCTGGCGCTTATTATGCAGGAATAGGTTGTGCCCCAAACAATTTACTTCTCCAGGTTTTACGTTTTATCTTTTTTTAATAGTTATCCTTAGAAGAGAATATTGTTAAATTGCTAGCCGCAAAATAATAGCGGAGCTTATCCTGATCGCAATAGGATGGGTCTGATGAGTCTTTTTCATAACGACTAGCCCTTCTTATTCCCAGACCTTCAAAATTTCCTGTGAGCTGATTCATGACTACCGATGTTCCGTCTTCTCAAACTCCACTCTGGTACACACTGGAAGCTGATAAAGCGGTCCAAATTCTTCAGGGCGATCGACAAGCAGGATTATCCCCAGAACAAATCGCCGAACGGCAGCGGCAATATGGTCTCAACGAGCTAGAAGAGACAAGCGGGCGCAGCTCTTGGGAAATTTTGCTTGATCAGTTTAAGAACATTATGCTGATCATGCTGATTGCGGTTGCCCTTATTTCCGGCGTGCTGGACTTAATCGATCTCCGGGCAGGCACTGCTTCGCCAGATGAAATTCCCTTTAAAGACACGATTGCAATTCTGGCGATCGTCATTCTCAACGGCATTTTGGGTTACGTGCAGGAAAGCCGCGCCGAAAAAGCTCTGGCTGCGCTGAAGAATTTAGCTTCGCCCCGTGTGCGGGTGCTGCGCGACGGCAGAATCAGCGAAATTGATGCAAAGGATGTGGTTCCGGGCGATGTGATGATGGTGGAAGCCGGAGTGCAAATTGCCGCCGATGGTCGTTTGCTGGAAGCGGCGAACCTGCAAGTTCGGGAAGCTGCCCTGACGGGAGAAGCCCACGCCGTCGTCAAGCAGGCAAACGCCCAACTACCCCAGGATGCTTCGCTGGGCGATCGGGTCAATATGGTGTTTCAGGGAACCGAAGTTGTAAATGGGCGCGGCAATGTCCTGGTGACGGGAACGGGAATGCGAACCGAGCTGGGCAAAATTGCCACTCTGCTTCAGGGCGTTCAATCTGAGCCGACTCCGCTCCAGCAGCGGATGGACCAGCTCAGCAAGGTTCTGGTTTCAGGTGCCCTGGCACTGGTGGCGATCGTCGTCATTGGCGGGGTTTTGGCGACCGGAATTGGACAGCTCCGCGACTTCCTGGAAGTGTCGCTCAGTATGGCGGTTGCGGTCGTTCCCGAAGGTCTGCCTGCAGTCATTACCGTCACCCTGGCACTGGGAACGCAGCGAATGGTGCGCCGTCAGGCTCTCATCCGTAAACTGCCTGCGGTAGAAACCCTGGGTTCGGTGACAACGATTTGTTCGGACAAGACCGGAACGCTGACCCAAAACAAAATGGTGGTGCAGTCGGTGCATCCGCTCTCTGGGTCGCTTCAGGTGACGGGCGAAGGCTACGTTCCTGAAGGGCAGTTTTTCCATCCGGGCGAAACGAAACCGATCGAGGCTCCCGATAAAGCCGATCTTCAAGCTCTTCTGCTGGCTTGTGTTTTGTGTAACGATGCGGCTCTGCAAACTGAAAAGGGTCAATGGGCGATCATCGGCGACCCAACCGAGGGCGCATTGCTGGTTGTCGGCGGCAAAGCCAGATTGATGAAAGAGCCACTGAATAATCAGCTTCCCCGGGTGGGCGAGTTTCCCTTTTCTTCAGAACGCAAACGGATGAGCGTTGTCGTCAAAGATGCGACCGGAGAAATGCACCAGCAATTCCCGACGTTGTTGTCTCCCAATTCGCCGCTGGTGATGTTCTGTAAAGGATCGCCTGAACTGGTGCTGGAGCGGTGTCAACAGGTGATGGTGGGCGATCGCGTTGAGACCCTGACCGAGGCGCAGCGTCAGCAGATTCTAGAACAAAACAACCAGCTTGCCGGACGCGGACTGCGGGTTTTGGGCTTTGCTGCCAGACCGCTGACCCAGATGCTTCCTGAAGGCAATGAGGACAATGCAGAACAGGATATGGTCTGGCTGGGGCTGGTGGATATGCTTGATGCGCCCCGACCCGAAGTGCGCGATGCCGTAGCCCGCTGTCGGACGGCAGGCATTCGTCCGGTGATGATTACCGGAGATCACCAGCTTACTGCACAGGCAATTGCAGAAGATTTGGGCATTTCTTATCCAGGTGATGCAGTGCTGACTGGGCGGGAACTGGAGCGGTTTAGCCAGCAGGAACTAGAGCAGCAGGTCGATCGCGTTGGCATCTACGCTCGCGTTGCACCCGAACACAAGCTGCGAATCGTGCAGGCGCTCCAGAATCGAGGCAAAATTGCCGCCATGACCGGAGACGGGGTGAACGACGCACCTGCCCTGAAGCAAGCCGATATCGGGATCGCGATGGGCATTACCGGAACCGATGTGAGCAAAGAAGCCAGCGATATGGTGCTGCTGGACGATAACTTTGCCACGATCGTTTCTGCGGTCGAAGAAGGACGGGTTGTTTATACGAATATCCGCCGCTTTATTAAGTACATTCTGGGATCGAACATTGGAGAAGTGCTGACGATCGCCGCTTCCCCGCTTCTGGGTGCGGGTGGTGTTCCTCTGACTCCCCTACAAATCCTTTGGATGAACCTGGTTACGGATGGTTTACCTGCACTTGCCTTAGCGGTTGAACCTGCGGAACCGAACGTGATGAACCGTCCGCCCCACGACCCGAAAGAGAGCATCTTTGCGCGGGGACTGGGCTCATACATGGTGCGAATTGGAATCGTGCTGGCAATTATCGCGATCTCGCTGATGGTCTGGGCATATGGCTACACCGAGCAGGTGCAAACAGAACTGCTGGTGCGCGATCGCTGGAAAACGATGGTCTTCACCACGCTTTGTCTGGCACAAATGGGGCACGCATTGGCAATTCGCTCGAATTCTCGCTTGACGATCGAACTTAACCCGTTCACCAATCCGTTCCTGCTGCTCGCAGTGGGCTTAACCAGCCTTCTACAGCTTGCGCTGGTGTATGTGCCGCCTCTCCAAGACTTTTTTGGAACTCACTATCTCAGCCCATTTGAGCTGCTAATTTGTATTGGTTTCAGCTCGTTGATGTTCGTTTGGGTCGAACTCGAAAAATTGTTCTTCCGGTTCTACTTCAAGAATCGTGAGGCAAAAGTGCGAGCGTAGTGGGATTGGTCGATCGATCTGAATTTTAAAGTTGAGAAGACAGAAGCCTGCTGATGCGGGCTTTTTTATTGGGATTTTAAGCGTTGCTGAATAGAAATATGAAGAACCCAACTAAGCTCCTGCATCTCCCCCTAAATCCCCCAATGCTGGGGGCTTGGAGGATTAGTTCCCCCAAAGCTAGTAGTTCACCAAATAAACTTTGCCTAGTTAGCATGCTTTAATTTAGGATAGAGATGCCCTAACCGAATGCGCGCACCTGCACTGGAAAATCTCCAATTGACCCTGGCTTT
>NZ_JAMPLI010000037.1:0-49009 GCF_039962475.1 Leptolyngbya sp. GB1-A1
ACAAACTGAAGAGTTACCAAGCTGCCAAGAACCAGATGCTCAAGAGCGTAGAGCACCGACAGCACAAGGGATTAAATAATCGAGCGGAGAACTCGCATCAACCGACACGCACCCGAGAGCGCCGGATGCGAAAGTTTAAGTCACCGGGGCAAGCACAACGATTTCTCTCTGCGTTTGGACCGATTCGAGACCACTTCCACCCGAAACAACACCAACTGACTGCCAACTGCTACCGCGAACAAATGCGTCAACGCATTGAAGATTGGCAAGAGATTGTTGGGTTGAGATCTGCCGCATAGTCCTGTGATTCCACCTCACCAGAGACTACCGTGCTGATTCTTAAATCTTTCTGGTTAAGTTGACAGTAGAAACTTATATCAAAGTCAGGGGGGTGTGGAAATATCTGTATCGCGCCGTGGATTCCCAGGGAATACGCTGGACTTCATGCTGAGCGCTAAGCGAAATAGCAAGGCAGCGGCACGATTCTTTCGTAAGGTTCTTAAGAACCAGCATGCTCAAACTCCACGAGTGATTAACGTGGACAAGAACACTGCTTACCCAGTGGCAATGGAAACGTTAAAGGAAGAAGAAACACTGACTGAAACAACGAAATTGCGGCAGGTAAAATACTTGAATAACGTGGTTAAACAAGACCACAGAAATATCAAGCGAATCACTAGACTGATGATGGGATTCAAGTCGTTCGATAGTGCGAGAAGAACCCTGAAAGGGATTGAGGCAATGAATATGATCCGTAAAGGACAAGTGAAAGGAGTTGAACAAGGGAGCAGTGTCCATCAAGCCAGATTATTTATTGAATCGATCTTTGGAATTGCTGCATAGAACAGAACGAATGATTTGTATCATTCGTCATTAAAATTCTTGCGACAGAACCAGCCTGGGTATACTTAGCTATCGAGACTTTAAGTCTTGCTTGATCAAACCATGTCCTTGGGATCGCTGACCCATGTTAGATACTCTCCAAGCCCTTTTTAGCCTTAGCGCGTTCGTGCCGAATGGGCACTGCTACCTCTGGAAAACAGGGCTGGTAGAGTTACATATTACGGCTGATGCCCTGATTGTCCTTGCCTACTATTCAATCCCGATCGCCCTCTTCTGTTTCGTTCGCCAGCGTCAAGATTTGCCATTCAAATGGATATTTTTGCTGTTTGGAGCGTTCATCATCTCCTGCGGAACTACTTACCTGCTAGAAATCGGGACACTCTGGTATCCGACCTACTGGCTTTTTAGCGGTATGAAGGCGATTACAGCGTTGATTTCGGTGTTCACGGCGATCGAACTGATCCCCCTGGTTCCTAAGCTGCTTGCCCTCCCTAACCCTGCTGAGTTGCAGCGATTAAATATAGAATTGCAGCTTTCCCAAGCGCGGTTTTCAGGCATTTTAGATATTGCCAGTGATGCCATTATTTCGATCGATGCCCATCAACGCATTACCCTGTTTAATCAGGCAGCCGAAAAAGTGTTTGGCTATACGGCAGATGAAGCTTTGGGGCAACCGCTCGATCTGCTGCTTCCCCAGAGATCTGTAGCTCCACATCATCAGCACATCAGCAACTTTAAGGAACGAAACGGAAATACCCGGCGGATGGGAGAGCGCAGTGAAATCTTTGGTCGTCGCAAGGATGGTACTGAATTTCCAGCCGAGGCTTCAATTTCAAAGCTAGAAGTGGCAGGCGAAAAGATTTTTACCGCATTTCTGCGCGACATCACCGACCGCAAGCAAGCCGAGGTAAAGCTTCAAGAACAGCAGCAATTTCTGCGGCAGGTAATTGACATTAACCCAAATCTGATTTTTGTTAAAGATTGGGATGGCAAATTTATCTTAGCCAATCAAGCGGTAGCCGAAATTTATAGCACTACAGTTGAAGATTTGATTGGCAAAACCGATGCTGATTTTAGCTTTAACCTATCTGAAGCTGAAGCGTATGTCCGAGCCGATCGCCAGGTGATGCAAACGCTACAGCCTTTACTAAATTCAGAAGAAAACTGCACGACTGCAGAAGGCACAACTCGTTGTCTTCAAACCACCAAGAAGCCGTTAATACTATCGGATGGGCAGACACGATATGTATTGGGTGTTGCGAATGACATCACTACGCTGAAACAAACTGAAGCTGCTTTACAGCAGAAGACCGAAGAACTAGAAGGGTTTTTCTCCAGCACACTCGATCTGTTGTGTATTGCCAACACAGAGGGGCGTTTTCTCCGGCTTAACCCAGAGTGGGAGCAAACGCTGGGCTACAAACTGCAAGAATTAGAGGGTAAATATTTTCTCGACTTGGTTCATCCAGATGATCTGCAGGCAACGCTTGCTACCTGTGCTGAGGCAGCTAAGCAGCTAGTTTTAAGCTTTGTAAATCGCTATCGTCACCAAGACGGGTCCTACCGCTGGCTAGAGTGGCGATCGATTCCCAAAGGGAAATACATTTACGCAGCTGCCAGAGATATCACTGAGCGTAAACAGGCAGAAGCAGAATTACGACTGAGCCAGGAGCGACTACAGCTTGCCTTAGAAGCCTCTGGTGAAGGGCTATGGGATTGGCAGATAGACACGGGAGCAGTATATAGAAGCTGCCGCTATCTAGAAATTTTGGGCTATGAGAATGAGGAACTACCGGAGACTGTTAGATCGTGGGAAGCGTCGATCCACCCAGACGATCGCGATCGAGTATTCAATGATCTCAACGCCCATTTACAGAATAAATCTGTACAGTTTGCCTGTGAATATCGAATGCAGACTCAATCAGGCGAGTGGAGATGGATTGCAGACTACGGCAAAGTTGTCACCCGGGATCAGCAAGGACGGCCATTACGGATGATTGGTACGCACAAAGATATTACCGATCGCAAACAAGCCGAAGCCGCATTGCAGTTAACTGACTTCTCCTTTGAGTCTTCCTCTGTCTCAGCTACCTGGATCAGGCAAGACGCAAGTATTATGCGAGTCAACGCCGCCGCCTGTCAAACGTTGGGCTACTCTCGCGAAGAATTGCAATCGATGCATGTGTATGACTTGGATCCTAACTTTCCGGTCGAGATTTGGTCAGAGCACTGGCAGGCGCTGAAGCAACAAAAGCACCTCAACTTTGTAACCCAACTACGCGCTAAGGACGGCAGACTGCTGCCTGTTGAAGTCTCGCTAAATCATGTGGAGTTTGATGGCGAAGACTATAACTTTGCCTCCATGCATGATATTAGCGAGCGCTTGCAAGCCGAAGCGGTGCTTCGAGAGAGTGAAGAACGCTGGAGATATGCAGTAGAAGGCAACGGGGATGGACTTTGGGACTGGAACGCCCAAACCAATGAAGTTTTCTTCTCACGGCAGTGGAAAACGATGCTTGGGTTTGCGGAGGACGAGATTGGAAAGAATCTCAGTGAGTGGGACAAGCGAGTTCACCCCGATGATAAGGCAATGGTGTATGTCGCCATTGAACAGCATTTTTCGGGGGAAGCACCGCAATATATCAGTGAGCATCGAGTTCTGTGCAAAGACGGTTCTTACAAGTGGATTCTCGATCGCGGCATGGTGATGAGCCGAGATAAAGCTGGAAAGCCGTTGCGAGTCATAGGAACTCACACTGATATCAGCGGTCGCAAAGAAACCGAAGAGAAATTGCGCCAGAGTGAAAATACCAAACGCGCTATGCTTCAGGCAATTCCCGACCTACTCATTCGTATGAGAAGGGATGGCGTACAGTTAGAGCTGATCAATTCGGGATGTGTGCACTTGGTAGCTAACAAAGATGTGTTTACACGGACCAATGTTTTAGATGTTCTACCGTCGCAGGTTGCTCATGAGCGATTGCGTTGTGCAGAACAAGCCTTGCAAACGGGCGAAGTGCAGCATCATGAATATCAATTAACGATAGATGGTCAACGTTACTTTGAAGAAGCCCGCATTGTGCCGCTTCAAGAAGATGAAGTGTTGTTAATGGTGCGCGACATCACCGATCGCAAGCAGATGGAGCAAGCCTTACGAAACAGTGAAACCCGTTTTCGGACGCTAATCGAAGACTTACAGGTAGGGATTGTGGTGCAGGGCAATCAGGCTGAAATCCTGCTATGCAATTCCAAAGCATTAAATTTGCTGGGTCTTACAGAGGCACAACTGGTGGGTAAAACCTCGTTTGATCCAGACTGGAATGTTATCCACGAAGATGGCTCTCCGTTTCCTGGGCGAACCCACCCTTCCGTACAGGCGATCATCACAGGTCGCTCTGTTCACAATGTGATTATGGGTGTTAATCGTCCTCAGCAAAACGATCGCGTCTGGCTATTGGTTGATGCAGAACCCCAGCTCGATGAAAAGGGTAATGTTCGGCAAGTGATTTGTACCTTTAGCGATATTAGCGATCGCCAGGCTGCTCTGCGGGAACGAGAACGAGCCGAAGCAGAACTGAAAACCCAACAAGCCTTCCTGCGGCAGATTATTGATGTTGTTCCCAATAACATTTTTGTGAAAGACCGAGAAGGACGGCTCCTCGTTGTGAATCACGCCAGTGCAACCATACATGGAACAACTCCTGAAGCCATGATTGGCAGACGAGAAACCGATTTTAATCCTAACTTTTCAGCAGAACAGCTCGAAGAATTCCTGTCTATTAACCGACAGGTGATGCAAACCCGACAACCTCATGTTGATCTTTCACAAGCCATTATAAGTAGTACGGGTGAAACTCGCTGGTATCAAACTGTGATTAGTCCTTTAATTAGCATAGATGGGGAAGTCACAGGAATTATTGGAGCCACTACCAATATTACAGCCCTGAAACAGGCAGAACAGGCTTTGCAGCAGGCAAAAGAAGCCGCAGAAGCTGCCAACCGAGCTAAGAGCAGCTTCTTGGCAAACATGAGTCATGAATTGCGAACCCCGCTCAATGTGATTTTGGGCTTTGCTCAAGTCATGTATCGAGATCCAGCCCTGAATTCAGAGCAACGAGAGAATCTGCAAATTATTCGTCGGAGTGGCGATCATCTGTTGCGTTTGATTAACGATGTTTTAGATTTGTCCAAAATTGAAGCCGGACATATCACCCTAGAGCAAAGCAGCGTGGATTTAATTGATTTGTTGCGATCGCTAGAGCAGATGTTTTGCCAGCGCGCAGAAGCCAAAGGCTTACAGCTCCGTCTAGAACTCGCCTCAACTCTACCCCAATATGTAACGATCGATGTTAACAAGCTGCGGCAGGTTCTGATTAATCTACTGGGTAATGCGATCAAGTTCACTGAGCAAGGGGAAGTAGCCTTACAAGTACGAACAGTAGAGTCTGTTGGCGGTCGATCCTCAGCTCTAACTCAGTCCTTCATCCACTTTGAGGTGAGCGATACTGGAATGGGCATCGATCCGGCTGAGCTAGAAACGATTTTCAGCGCCTTTGTGCAAACTCAAGCTGGCAAAAATTCACCCGGCGGCACTGGCTTAGGATTAACCATCAGCCGTCAATTTGTGCAACTTATGGGCGGAGATATTACCGTTCAAAGCACACTGGGTCAGGGCAGCACCTTTGCCTTCACGCTTCCAATTCACTTAGTGCAATCGGCTGATGCCTCGATGACTGCCTCAAACTGCCAGGTGATCGGGTTAGCCCCTAACCAACCGACTTACCGCATTCTGGTCGTGGATGACCAACCGGAGAACCGCAAGTTCTTGGTAAAATTATTAACTCAAATTGGGTTAGAAGTCCGAGAAGCCGCAAATGGGCAGGAGGCCGTCAGCCAGTGGCAACACTGGCAACCGCATCTCATTTACATGGATATACGAATGCCGCTACTAAACGGTTATGAGGCAACTCAGCAAATTCGCGCTACTTCTGATGGACAATTTCCTATCATTATTGCCCTGACAGCTCAGGCTTCTAGAAGCGATCGCACACTAGCCTTGGCCTCAGGCTGTAACGATTATTTGAGTAAGCCATTTCAGGAGGAGGTGCTGTTTGGCAAGATGGCAGAACACTTGGGATTGAAGTACCTTTGCATAGCAGAGCAAACCAATGCATCCGACCAATCGTTAGATCATGCTGTAATGGTGCTACAGCCTTCTGATCTATCAGGTATGCCATCTCATTGGATTGCTGCTCTTCGTCAAGCTGCCCAGCTTTGCAACGATAGTAGTGTGGAAGACTTGATTGAGCAAATTCCAGCTGAACGAACCTTTTTAATCAAGGGATTACGGCAACTGGTGCAAAACTACAGCTTTAAACAACTTATTGCTTTAACTACATCAGGGGCTACTAATGATAATGCTTGAAAAGCCGATACGGAAGAGTATTATCTCAGACATCAGCTGCTATGCCACCCTTCTAATTGTAGACGACCACCTCGATAATGTCCGCTCGCTAGCTTTGCTATTGAGTGATTCGGGGTATTTAGTCAGGAAAGCGACGAGCGGCGAGATGGCACTCGAAACAATCCGGATTGCTAAGCCTGACCTGATACTGTTGGATGTGCGGATGCCTGAAATGGATGGCTATGAGGTCTGTGAACGGCTCAAAGCAAACCCAAGCACCTGTGACGTTCCAGTTATTTTCTTGAGTGCCTCACATGAGACAGACAACAAGATCCAAGCTTTTGCAGTAGGAGGGGCAGACTATGTCACCAAACCCTTTCAAGCTGAAGAAGTGTTAGCGCGGGTTCGCCATCAGATTACAATCTTGCAACAACAACAGCAACTCCTGCAACAGCAGCAACAGCTTGCCCTACAAAATTGTCAATTGCGTCAGGAGATCAAGCAACGCGAGCAGGTAGAAGCAAAGCTTCAACAGGCAAATTTACAGTTACAACATCTTGCAAACACTGATAGCCTCACTCAGGTTGCCAACCGTCGGTGTTTTGATGCAGTGCTTGCGCAAGAATGGCAACGACTCAAACGCGAACAGCAGCCCCTATCGTTAATTCTCTGTGACATTGACTACTTCAAGCAATATAACGATTGCTACGGGCACCCAGCAGGCGATGTTTGTTTACAGCGGGTAGCACAGGTAATTGCTGGATGTGTGAATCGTCCTGCCGATATGGTTGCTCGCTACGGAGGAGAAGAGTTTGCCATCATCTTACCCAACACCGATCTAGCTGGGACAGTTTCGATTGTTGAGGCAATTCGAGCAGCTCTGGAAGCCTTACAAATTCCGCATGCAGGTTCTGCCATTGCCGCTCACATCACCCTGAGCTTAGGAATTGCTTCCCTGTTTCCTACATCCAGTTCTTCCTGCCAAGAACTGCTTGCTGCAGTAGATGCCGCACTGTATCACGCGAAACAGCAAGGACGCGATACTTGGATAGCAGCTCCACTATTGGCTTGATATTATCAGCGGAGTTGAACTCAGTAGAGCAGTTACCCACTCCGCTGGTCTGCGAAACCGTGCATGAGACTTGTCGTCTCACACAACTCCTGGCCCAAAGAGAGCCTCCCCAACATCTTTTGAGCTTCTGCCATTCCCTGGGCAGCACCGTCATCTATCGGGATAGTGTACGTGAAGAGGCGGGGCATAGCATGTGGCGATGAATAAGTTTCCATAGGGAGCAAGCTGAACAGTTTGTGACAATGACCCATCAATTTCAGCTTGAATTTTCCCCACCGTATTCCCGATTCAGGAAGCACACCGGTTGTTCCGGTTTATTCAAACCTTTTGTGCCGCGTGGGGAAGTTTTAGGCATAGTCGAAGGAGAAGTTGTGTTGATTTTAGATAGAGATAAATTGCACTTATCTCTATCTGACTATTCTCAGATTATGATTGCTAATTTCTGGAAGTACAAGGGTTGTAGGCATAATAGGGGTGCGTTCTGGAGCAGGGGCGTGTGGGGCGATCGCTCAATGAAACGTGCTGGGCGTGCAGTTTGTTGACGGCTGCTGAGGCTCGCAAACTTCATGATGAAGGGCGTGGAGGTGATGGCTGCTGGCAGGAGGGGATGTGCCACAGTCGGCGGCTTATTACTGGAAGGGTCGTAGCAGAGAATTTGAAAGAAACCATGAATTAGAACTCAGTACACTCAAGTTAGTAAATCAAGTGTGTTGCTTCCCAAGAATTTTGTGAGACACTCCACAGGCCATGTCTGATTTTTAGATTTCGACTGCCCCTAATGCTTTCAGCGTAGCTTGCTGCGCGGCTGTTAATCCTTGAGCGCCCCGGATGTTCATACCTTCGTACAGGCGATCGGCTCTCAGGGTTTTGAGGCACTCACCTGTTGTAGGATTCCACAGCTTAATGGTTTCATCCTGACTCCCACTGACCAAAATCGGACCTGTACCGGATGGCAGGCTAACGTCCACCGGACTAAACTGAACTCTGACCCGACTGGTGTGCCCCTGCAGGACTTTCTGACAGGTGCCATCTTGGACATTCCACAGCCGGATAGTTTGGTCTTCACTGCCACTGGCTAGGAGACGACCATTAGGGCTGAAGGCCACTGAGCCAACTTCACTAGTATGGTCGTGTAACGTTGCCAAGCACGCTCCGTCTTGCACATTCCAAAGTCGAACTGATAAGTCTGAGCTGCCAGTTGCTAGAGTCTGACCATCTGGGCTGAAGGCAACACATATAACCCAACCCGTATGTCCGTGTAGGGTTTTGAGGCAGGAGCCATCTCGCACATCCCATAGCCGCACGGTTTGATCGTTGCTGCCACTTGCAAGGATGTGACCATCTAGGCTGAAGGCGACTGCCCAAACCCAACCCGTATGTCCGTGTAGGGTTCTGAGGCAGGAGCCATCTCGCACATCCCATAGTCGCACTGAATTGTCATGGCTGCCACTCGCTAACATTTGTCCATTGGGGCTGAAACTGACTGAGCAAACCCAACCCATATGTCCGTGTAGGGTTCTGAGGCAGGAGCCATCTCGCACATCCCATAGCCGCACGGTTTGATCAATGCTGCCACTTGCAACCATTTGACTATTGGGGTGAAATGCCACTGCCCAGCTCCAATTGGTATGTCCTGGCAAAGCTTTGCAAGTTTCTTGCTGCCAATCCCATAGCCGCACGAGGGCATCATAACTACCACTGGCTAAAGTGGAGCCATCCGGACTAAAGCTGACTGAAGTGACCCCACTGGTTTGCCCCTGAAGCGTCTTGAGGCAGGTGCCATCTTGGACATCCCACAGTCGAAATGAGGCATTCTCGCTATTGCTTGCTAAGATTTGACCATCGGGACTGAACGCGACAGACCAAACACAACTGCTGTGACCTGGCAATCGTTTAAAGCACGTTCCGTCCTGCACGCTCCACAACCGTACTGAGGCGTCGTCACTACCACTGGCAAGGGTTTGACCATTGGGACTGAAGCTGAGTGAGGTGACCCAACTAGTATGCCCTTGCAGTGTTTTGCGGCAAATGCCGGTCTGCATGTCCCATAGTCGAATCGTGCGATCATCACTACCGCTGGCGAGGGTTTGACCGTCCGGGCTGAAGGCAACTGCCCAAACCCAACGGGTATGTCCTGACAATGTTTTGAGGGTGGTGCAGTGAGCAACACTCCACAATCGGATTGAGGAGTTGTCGCTGGCACTGGCCAGAATCTGTCCATTGGGACTAAAGTTGACTGAAGTGACCCCACCGGTATGACCCTGCAAAACCGTTAGGCAGGTGCCGTCGCGGGCATTCCAGAGCCGAATTGTTTGATCTTCACTGCCACTCGCCAGCATTTGACCATTGGGGCTGAATGCGATCGTCCAAACCCGACCGGAATGACCCCGCAGTATGTTGAGACAGGTGACTGAGAGATGGCTGGAATCACTCACTTCAGCCAGGTTTGCAGTGTTGGACTGCTCAAAATCGAGGTTCTGCACATCCCACAACCGAATTAATGGGTCATCACTGCAACTGGCTAGCGTTTTGCCGTCGGGACTGAAGGCAACTGTCCAGATCCAACCGGTATGTCCCTTCAATGTCATAACTTGTTGACCATCGACCACTCGCCAGAGGCAAATCTTACCATCCACATCGCCTGTTGCCAGCAAGCTGCCATCTGGATTAAAGCAGACTGAGACAACGCTACTTAAGGTCTCGGCAAACACAGATGTTGCCAAATCAGCGTTGCGAAAATTGACCCCTGACAGGTTGATCTGTCGTAAGTCGGCTTGCCATACGCTTAGCTCCGAAAAGTCGCAGCCGCGCAAATCGCTTTGCAGATGCACCAGCAGGTTGAGCAGGTTACCCGCAATATAGTTTGGCTGAAGTGGCGCTTGCTGCTGTTGCTGCTCCAGCATGATTTTCAAGTGGTGTTCAATGGCTTGGGGGTTGCCAAACTGAATCAGCAATTGTTCAGAGATCGGCTCAACGATCAAACGCTTTTGCATCTCTCGGACATAGTCTTTTGTCTGGGCTTTGATCAAGGCATGAGTTTTGAGTCGCTCTGGTGTTTGGGTCGCAATTTCCCTAGAGACATACTGCACGAACTGGTCAGTCACATACTCCAGTACCACTGGCTGGAGAAAGAACCGCTCTCCCTCCTTCTCAATCAGCGATCGCCGCAATAAGGACTGAATTGCATGCGGCAGCCTGCGCCTGGAAACCGTGGTGACAATATCCCGACTCAACTCAACCAGCAAGATCGGTTCTCGGTTAATGGCTAACCAAACGATCATTTCCAGCTCAATCTCAGACAGGCGGTCAAACTGTCGCTGGAGCAAGTCTCGAATGTCATCGAAGACGATTAAGCCCTGCTGCACATAGTTCAATACCTCGACAATTCTGCCATTAAACAGTTCTTGAGTCGCGGCTGCCACCAGCTTCAGCGCCAGGGGGTTGCCGCGATAGTGCGTCACTAATCTCTCCCATTCCGATGCTGTACCTGCAAAGATTCCTTTGGAGCGAAAGAGTTCTCGTCCGGCTTCGGGTTGCAGTCCCTGCAGTAGCAGCGTTCGTACTGATTGTTCCTGACCTTCCAGTGGCACAACCTCTCTAGGCTTTTCGCGGCTGGTAAGCAGCAAACAACTCTGATGGGACACCGCCCCAATCTCTTTGAACAGTTGACCATATCCCTCGTAGCCCGCTCGATACTGTCCGGTTTGTCCGGCACTCAAAATCGTCTCCGCATTGTCCAGAACCAGTAAGCAGCGCTTTTGACGCAACCCCTGTATTAGCTTCAATAGTTTCCCATCCAGGCTGCTCGGTACAGCGATGTCCTCTCCCTGCGCCCGCAGTAGAATAGGCAGCACCATCTCTAACCAGGCTTCAAACGGCGGTGCATTTTGCAGCGATCGCCACACCACCACCTCAAACTGAGTTTGAATCTGCTGCCCCAGTTTGGCGGCCAAGGCACTTTTGCCAATGCCACCAATTCCCAGCAGTGCCACGACTCGACAACGCTCCGTCACAATCCATTGCTCCAGGGCTTGCAGTTCCCCAGTTCGCCCATAGAACTGGGTGACATCCATCGCTTCTCCCCAATCTGCGTGAGGGGCAACCGATGCCGGCGCAGATAAACCAGAGGGGAGGTTGGTGGGACTCACTGATACCTCATCTAGTGCATCCGCTATCGCATCGGTTGACCCATCCACTGCAAATGCTTGGGTTTGTGTGGCGATAAGCAATGACCTGTGCCAATAAGCTGCTAAAGCTGCTTGAAAGTTGGTCTTGCTGACGGTTTCTCCAAGAGCCTGTCCTAACAGTTTCCAGAACTTGGGACCTACATCATGCTTGAGATAGCTGACAGCATACCCAGAGGTTGCGGCCATCTGCTCGTAGGACTGTCGCTGTATCGAGCCGAGCAGGATTGAGGCTTCTACTTCGCTGAGTCGTCTGCCATTGTGGGCAAACATGGCTGAATTGGCAATCCGTAGTATCTGCTCAACGTCCATTACTGCTCAAGCGTAATCAGTTAGTATTGCCCGATTTTACCGCGACTGGCCTTAACTTTTAGATCACTGCATCACATTGTCTACAATCGACTTCCAGTAAAGGCTACAGCTTCTCCAGGCTCAGCAAAATCAGATCAAAAGTTAAGGTAGAACTGAGTATTTAGACTTAGTAATAACTCAATTCTAGGGAACTAAAGTCCTTAATTTTCCTGTAACGACAAACCAAAAAAACACTCCTACAGTAGAGACATCAGGTTCAAAGACGCAAGGCAAAGGAATTAGCAACCACTATCTCCTAATCGCTAACCGCTTAATAACTTTCATAATTCACCGATTTCTAGCAGTAATCCAGTCTCACGACCCCGAACCTTCGGCTTGAGCTCAGGTCGAAAGATAGTCGACAGGCTAAGTTTCTGCTGCAACGGATTCGCTATCAAGTTGGTGTAGTGACATAGTTGACAACTGACAGATCTTCCAAGCTTTTCTAATACTACCCAGGAGGTATTGATGGAACGGTACAGCTGTAAGGTCTGTGGTCACATTTATGAGCCGGCAGAGGGTGACCCGAAGGCTGGAATTGCTCCGGGAACAGCTTTTGAAGATCTGTCAGAAGATTGGGTATGTCCAGTCTGTGGCGCGAAGAAAGCAAAATTTCAACCAGTACTACCAGGGGGAGTTTAGCTGGTTGTATCCCAAAAGGTAATGCGTTCTAAACCGTGAAGTATGGATTGCTGATGACACTGATTATCTAGAGTCAACAACCAGGAAGCACTTTAGTCAAAGCCCTCTAATGCAGTAATTGAAGCATTTTACATTTTCAGTCAATGCTCGTTGAAACAGAAGGAAAGCACTACCCAAATTCAAATGGAACTCACACGATGAACATACTCAACTTCAAGAATCGCATCCGCCTGCTTCTAATTGTCACTCTCTTTTTAGGAACTCTTACCATCACTTCTCTAGGAGCCATCATGAGTACTGCAAGTGCACAAGTCAACAAGCCCACGATCGTCCTCGTCCACGGTGCATTTGCCGAATCCTCTAGCTGGAATGGTGTATTAGCTAGGCTAATCACGAAAGGTTATCCAACAGTTGCTGTTGCCAATCCCCTGCGTGGAGTCAAAAGCGATGCGGATTATGTCGCCAGCGTCCTCAAGGGTATCGAGGGTTCCATTGTGCTGGTTGGGCACTCCTATGGAGGTGCGGTAATCAGCAATGCAGTCAACGACAACAGCAACGTGAAAGCACTGGTCTACGTTGCTGGCTTCGCTCCTGAGGCGGGCGAGACTGCCATTGAACTCTCAGGACGTTATCCGGGCAGCACACTCGGACCAACACTCGCGCCACCCGTTGAACTGCCCGATGGTGGTAAAGATCTCTACATTCAGCAGGACAAGTTCCACGCCCAGTTTGCTGCGGATGTGCCCGCTAACGACGCGCAACTAATGGCTAGCACCCAGCGCCCGATTACGGAAGCCGCGCTGAACGAAGCCTCCAGTACGCCCGCATGGAAATCTACTCCGTCCTGGTTTATTTATGGCGATCGCGACTTGAACATTCCTCCAGCGGCACTGTCTTTCATGGCGAACCGCGCTAACTCAAAGGAGACCGTTGTTGTGAATGGTGCGTCCCATGTCGTGATGGTTTCCCATTCAGATGCCGTTGCCAATCTCATCGATCGTGCTGCAACCGCGTCATAGATAAGGCGTAAACATTAGAACGCTGAATCACTTTAAGAGCAATCCTATGTCAACTTTTGTCTTGGTTCACGGCGCATGGCACGAGGGTTCTGCTTGGAACGAAGTGATCAAACAGCTAGAAGCGAAAGGGCATCAAGCATTTGCTCCCACGATCGCCGGACATGGTAAAAACGTAGATAAAAACGTTAACCATGCTCAATGTACGCAATCGATCGTCGATTACATTGTGGACAAAGACTTAACCGATATTGTTCTCTTAGGTCATAGTTTTGCCGGAACAATCATTGCGAAAGTTGCTGAAGCGATTCCCTCGCGCATTCGACGGCTCATCTTCTTCGATGCCTTTGTCCTCAATGATGGAGAAAGCCTTAGAGATAACATTCCGCCGCACTATCAAGCGTTATTTGACTCCCTAGCTAGAGAATCGGACGATCATACGCTGATGATGCCGTTTGAGCTTTGGCGAGAAGTGCTTCTCAATGATGCTGACCTCGAACTAGCTCGATCGAGTTACGCACGATTATCCCCTGAACCGTATCAACCGTGGATTGACAAGTTGGACTTGAAGCAGTTTTACTCGCTGCCCATTCCTAAAAGTTACCTCTACTGTACAGAAGATAATGTCCTCCCTCAAGGCGAACAGTGGGGTTGGCATCCGAGAATGTCTAACCGCTTGGGGTTATTTCGGCTTGTACAAATGCCCGGTAGTCACGAGGTCATGTTTTCTAACCCGATCGGTTTAGCAGAAAAGATGATTGTGGCAGGGCGCGACTAGCAACACCATTACTTATCACTCATCTGTCTCTCGATCCAACAAACCGAGGATAGCAATAGGAGTCCCTCATGGAACGGTATTTAGGCGCATTTGAACATTTATGTTGGCTCTACAACCAGTTTTATCCGCTAGATTTTGCCACCGTTGCGAAACTTCAGGGGCAGTTTAGTTCCGAGCAACTTTCAACGGTGCTTAGGCAAGTTCAGCAACACCATCCTCTGCTCCGAGTCCGCATCGCCACTGACGCGATCGGACAGCCTAAATTTGTCGAAACCGACGACGAGATTCCGCTGCGGCTGGTCGCGAGAACGGACGCTCGGCACTGGCAAGCAGAACTCGAAGTCGAACTGGCTCGCTCATTGGATTGGCAGGTTGCACCTTTACTGCGAGTTATACTGCTGCAATCGGAGGCTGAATCCGAACTGATGATTGTTTGCCATCATGCGATCGCAGATGGGCTATCTGGCGCTTATCTGATGCGAGATATTCTCCAAGGGTTAGGAGGCAAAATATTTGAGCGATCGGAGCTTTCTGCGGCATTATCGCTCGAATCAGCGCTTCCTGGCATTGCACCGTCTCCAGAAGCGACCGCTAAGCCCACGGACTATCCACCACCCCTGTCTCGTCGTCCCCGACCTCACATTCACACCGTTCTCCTCTCTCCCGAATTCACCCAGCAACTGATCCAACGCAGTCGATCTGAACACACAACCGTACACGGTGCAATCAGCGCAGCATTCTTGCTTGCACTCACTCAGCAAGACGTTAAACCCAGCGATGTGTTGCGATGTTTACACCCAGTCAACGTGCGATCGCAGCTATCTTTGCCGATACCAGAGGGAGTTGGGCTTTATATTTGCAATTGTACGACGACTCATTCCCTTCAGGCGGATTCCGCGTTTTGGGGCGTGGCACGATCGGTCAAGTCTCAACTCTCACAAATTGACATTGCCCAGCAGATAGTCGAGGAGCGCCAACTTCGACAAACCACAATGGCAAATCTCACCGATGCCACCGCCCTTGTTGAAGCAGCGAAATCGCAATATTTCTGTCAACTGAACGTCACAAATCTCGGTCGCATCGATATGGCTCAACAATACAGCAATATTCGGATTAAAGCACTCCATGCACCTGTTGTCGCTTCAGGTGTGGCAGGGCGGAACGTTGAAGTTGCGACCTTGGGCGATCGCCTCGCCCTCACAATTTCATCTACACCCCTGATGGATGTGGATCGGGCTGAGAGTGATCGAGCTGCAACTGCTTTTCTATCGTCAGGAGTGAAGCATTTAGAGTGTGCAGTAGTACAGGAAGTTGCCTCTGAAGCTGCCTGATGCACATCACAGGGTAAGACTCTGAGGTATCTAGAACATTCACAATTACAGGAGATTCAAATGACAATTTCAACTCAAACATCTTCAACTCTAGGCTCAAATCCTCTGAGTTCGATGCAAATCGATCATGTTTGCTTGAATGTACCAAACTATGAGGAAACGCTTCAGTGGTATCAAGAAAAGCTAGATGCGACGATCGAACATGAATGGACAGTAGGCGTTTTCCCAGATCTGAAATTGGCTTATCTCAGTGTATATGGCTTTCGCATCGAAATTATTGGCTCTACTCAGTCACAATCAGGAATGCCGATCGCGACTAATCTTGGTGAGGGATTAAGGACAACAGGTATCGGACATTTTTGTTTTCGAGTTCGAGATGTCGATGCAGTTCTTGCTGAATTAAATCGACGTGGTGTGAAAACATTTCTCGAACTCGGAAGCTACCCTGATCCGGGTATTCGGCTCTGTATGATTCAAGACAATAACGGCAATCTGATCGAGTTTGTCACCCCATTATGAATTCATGAATGAAATAGATCCCAACAGTTGCCGCTGCATCACAAACTGATTAGGGCGGACAGGTGAAAATTTTTCCATCTATCGTTCGAGAAATCATCGTCGTTCATCCATCAATACAGGTGAAACATTGATGTTAGAGGGTGGGTAGGTAGCGTAGTAGTTGATCGGCAGTGCGAAACGTTGCGACCAAGTCGCGATCGACACCGATATGTATCCCGCAGATGGAGACGTTGCCGTAGGATGACCAAGATGACTGCCCTTAGTCGCTATAGACAGCGAGGTGGCTGGCATGGTCTCTTATCTCACCCGTCCTGAAGCCGCCTTCGTCACGGATACGAGTCTCAAAATGTGGATGGCGGCATGGCACAAATCTAAATGGGTGCTGTGTCCACAGCCAGCTAACTATTCAAATTCAGCATTAATAGGAGATTGCAATGCCTTACGTTACTGTTGGTCAAGAAAACTCTGCAAACATTGATCTTTACTACGAAGATCTGGGGACAGGTCAACCGATCGTTCTGATTCATGGATTTCCCCTCAACGGACATTCCTGGGAAAAGCAGGTCTTAGTGCTGCTCAATGCCGGGTATCGGGTGATTACCTACGATCGCCGAGGATTCGGTGCTTCCAGCCAACCCTCGTTTGGTTATGACTACGACACCTTTGCAGCCGATTTGAACACGCTAATGACCAAACTCGACTTACATGACGCTGTGTTAGTCGGCTTCTCGATGGGAACAGGCGAAGTCACGCGCTATCTTGGCAAATACGGCTCACAGCGGGTGCAGAAAGCCGTGCTGATGGCTCCCGTTCCACCGTTTCTGTTAAAGACGGACGACAATCCAGAGGGTGTTGATCAAAGTGTTTTCGACGGCATTATGAAAGCGATTGTTGAAGACCGTCCAGCCTACTTTTCTGCATTCTTTAGAGAGTTCTTCAATATGGATGTGCTGCTGGGCGATCGCGAAGCGCTGCCCGCAAAGCGGGGTCGCATCAGCAATGAGGCAATTCAAGCCAGTTGGAATGTGGCAGCAGGGGCTTCTGCGAAAGGGACTTTGGACTGTGTTCCATCCTGGCTCACCGATTTCCGCGATGATCTGCCCCGCATTGATGTGCCGACTCTGATCATTCATGGCGATGCCGATCGCATTTTGCCACTTGAGTCCACCGCAGCAAGACTCCCGAAGCTGATTAAAAACGGTCAACTGGTTGTCATCCCTGGCGGACCGCACGCCATCAATTGGACTCATGCTGATCAGGTCAATCCCTTGTTGTTGAACTTTCTTCAGGGGTGATTATCTATCGAGTCCTTTATCGCTAAAAGGGTTCTAATATGTTTTCTAGACTGATGATAGCGGTTGCAACCACAGTGCTAACGATTGTGACCTCTTGTAGCTTTCCAACGATAGCACCAAGCAAAAGTGCGATTGCTCAAGTGCCAGGTGTCTATCCATTCAAGTTAGGTGATTTCAAAATTACAGCCCTGAGCGACGGCACACTCCCCCAGGATTTACATACGCTGCTGTCGAATACGAACCCAACAGAAACCGATCGCCTGCTTCAGAAAAACTTTCTGACTAATCCTGTCGAAACATCGATTAATGCTTTCCTGATCGACACGGGAGATCAACAAGTACTCGTGGACACGGGAGCCGGAACCTTTTTTGGTTCAAAACTGGGCGGCAAGCTTCAAACATCGTTAAAAGCAGCAGGCTACACACCTAACGAAATTGATGCAATTCTTCTGACTCATATTCATACCGATCATAGTGGGGGGCTGGTCGAACAAGGGAAACGGGTGTTTCCTGCCGCCACGCTCTATGTCGGCAAGCCAGATGTCGATTTCTGGTTTGATCGAGCGAATGCCACACGATTCAACGTTGCTGAAAAATACTTTGACGAAGCCGCGAAAACTGTCAAACCTTATTTAGATGCAGACAAGGTGAAATCGTTTTCTGGCAAGACAGCTCTGCTACCGAGAATCACCGCGCATCCCACACCCGGACACACTCCTGGCCATAGCTGCTATGTGGCGGCAAGCAAGGGTGAGAGCATTGAGTTTTGGGGCGATATTGTTCACTTTGCTTCGGTGCAATTTCCCAAGCCAGAAATTACAGTTGCTTATGATGTCGATGCCAATGCTGCTGCTGCACAACGCAAAGAACAGTTTGCGAGAGCGGAAGCATCCCGAATTTTGATAGCAGGCGCACATTTGCCCTTTCCCGGCGTTGGACACCTCCGGGTAGCAGATCAAGGTTATGCCTGGGTGCCAGTGGATTACCGCTGGCGTGAACCCTAAAGGATTCATAGCAATGTGAAATGGGCGCTGAATGTTTATACGCCCCTTCAGAGGTCAGTAGTGAAGCAGATATTAAAGCGTTAGTAGAGAAATTGTTCCGTGAGTTTTGCACAAGCGGCAACGGGCTATTGCGAAGTTAGGGAGTTACCTCCGCTGAGTGGTATCGAAATCCCGTCACTGTTTATTCTGAATCAAGGAGAGTTGGCACAGATGGAATCTATGAAAGCAGCCGTATTAACTGCGTTTGGTGATGCTGAGAAGTTTGAAATTCAAACTGTTCCCATACCAACAATGAAGGCGAATCAGGTGTTAGTCCGAGTTTGTGCAACCTCGATTAACCCGGTCGATTACCAAACTCGTCGTGGTGATTACAAAGAACTGGTTCAATTACCCGCCATCCTTGGAGTCGATGTTTCAGGGGTGATTGAGGCAATTGGCGAAGCTGTGACTGATTTCAAGGTGGGAGACAATGTGTATTACTCGCCGCAAATTTTTGGAGAATTCGGTAGCTACGCTCAGTATCATGTGGCTGATGCAGCGATTGTTGCATTGAAGCCTGTAAATCTATCGCACATTGAAGCAGCTTCTTTTCCGCTTGCAGGCGGAACTGCTTGGGATTGTCTAGTGACTAGGGGCAATCTACAAGTTGGGGAAACAGTTCTCATCCACGCGGGTGCGGGTGGAGTGGGTTCAATCGCAATTCAACTCGCCAAAACAATAGGGGCATACGTTTTTGCGACGTGTAGTTCTAGAAACCGAGATTTTGTGACAGAACTGGGTGCAGATCGAGTGATTGATTACAAAAATGAAGATTACGTAGAAGTCATTCGTCAAGAAACAAATGGACTGGGTGTGGATTTAGTTCTAGATACGATCGGCGGAGAAACAATTCAGCGTAGTCTAGAAATCATTCGTCCCTTCGGTAGACTCGTGAGCATTGTAGACATTGCAATACCGCAATCGCTTCTTGAAGCATGGGGTAAGAATCTGACGATTCATTTTGTTTTTTCACCCCAGTACCGAGCAAAATTAGAGGCTTTGACAAAACTAATCGAGCGTCATCAGCTTCGCCCAGTGATTGATTCAGTATGGTCTTGGGATCAGGTCGTTCTGGCACATCAGCGTCTAGAGCAGGGAGGAACACGGGGCAAAGTCGTGCTGAAATTTACAGAAGATTAGATCGGCTTTGCGGCACTGGTAATGGCTAAATGGATCGGAGTTTGATTCTGTGCTGAAGGTCAATCTTGATTGAAACAGGAGAAACAGGATGATGCTGCAAGGTAAAGTGGCTTTAGTGACTGGAGGCGCATCGGGAATTGGTCGAGCAACCGCGATCGCTTTTGGTGCTGCTGGAGCAAAAGTAGTCTTCTCGGACATACGCGATGTAGAAGGTGAAGAAACTGCGGCTCTGGTTCGCGAGACTGGGGCAGAATGCTTGTTTGTGAAATCAGATGTATCGAGTGAAGCAGACGTGCAAGCCCTAGTGCAGAAAACGATCGCCACCTATTAACCTGGCAAGTATAGAGAGTGCATAAGGTCAGGCAGCATAAGCAATGGCAGGATGTTTAAAGTACCGCACGATGCGCCCCGGCAACTTCTGAAGCTTATGCAGATGAGATGACACCCACTGTTCCAACTGCGCCTGGTTTCGCGTCGGGGGCTTCGCGTGAACTCCCTGCTTGACATCACAGTTGAGATACTCGGCTGGATTTAACTGGGGCGAGTACGGCGGCAGGTAGAGTGGGATTGTAAATTGAAGTGTGTCAAAGGTCAGGAAATGAGATCTAATGAACTACTGAACCTACGCCACTTGAACTATGACTTTTCGACCTGAACTCCTTGATGAATTGCTCAAAGGCTATGAGAATCCTGAAGACCTGCTGGGAGACGGAGGGATTCTTAAACAGCTGACGGCTGCTTTAGTGGAACGCTGCTTGAATGCGGAAATGAAAACGCATCTAGAGGAGCAACAGGCGGAACCTGAAAGCGAAGCCAAGCCAACTCGTAACCGCCGCAATGGGCACAGCAAGAAGACCATTAAAGGTGAGTTTGGGGAAGCCCAAATCAGTGTTCCCCGTGACCGCAACAGTGAGTTTGAACCCCAGATCGTCAAGAAGGGACAGAGCCGCTTTGACGGCTTTGACGACAAGATCTTGTCACTCTACGCTAGGGGCATGAGTACCCGTGATATCCAGGCTCAACTGCAAGAGCTGTATGGGGTCGAGGTTTCAGCAGGACTGATCTCTAACGTCACCGAGGCAGTTGAAGCAGAGCGTAAAATTTGGCAAAACCGCGCCCTTGACCCGGTTTATCCCATTGTCTATTTTGATGCCCTGGTGGTCAAAGTCAGACAAGACGGACGGGTCATCAACAAAGCAATCCACTTGGCACTTGGGGTGAACTTGTCGGGCACCAAAGAACTCCTGGGCATGTGGATGACCCAGAACGAGTCCGCCAAATTTTGGTTGCAGGTGCTAACAGAACTTCAAAATAGAGGACTTAAAGACATCTTCATCGCCTGCTGTGATGGACTCACCGGCTTTCCTGATGCCATTGAAGCGGTCTTTCCTAAAACGAGTGTGCAGTTGTGCATTGTCCATATGGTTCGAAATTCGCTTAACTACGTGTCCTACAAAGACCGTAAAGCGGTCGCGGCTGACCTCAAGCTAATCTACACGGCAAGCACAGAAACTCAGGCAGAGCAGCGCTTGGTCGAGTTTGCCGACAAGTGGGACAAGCAGTATCCGACCATTAGCAGGTCCTGGCTCAATCATTGGCAGCGGATCGTTCCCTTCTTTGCTTTCCCGCCTGAGATTCGTAAAGCCATCTACACCACGAATGCCATTGAATCGATGAATATGACCCTCAGAAAGGTGATTAAAAACCACCGTGCTTCTCCAACCGATGAATCTGCCCTCAAAGTTATCTATCTCGCAATTGGGAATATTGCCAAAAAGTGGACGATGCCCATTCAAAATTGGAAACCTGCCCTCAATCGCTTCGCTATTGAGTTTGGTGATCGCTTTCCAAGCTGAGTTTTAACCCTTGACACAATTCAGTTGACATACTCATAAATTCAGCACAAAAAACATTAAACTCTGCTCTATTGTTAGAGTCTAATGAACGAATACAATAACTATTTCTTGTATACAAATGTTGAAACAAAATGAACAATTGACTGCCTTAATCTGTTGATGCAGGCACTCGCCAAGTTTCACCATCTCGAACCATTGCATTGAGAATCCGCAGCAACTTGTGCATGCACGCAATTAATGCTACCTTCTTTGCCTTTCCCCCTGCCAACAGTCGAGCATAAAAACTCTTCAATATACGGTTGTGCCGCACTGCAACTAAAACTCCCATGTACAACACACTTCGCACCCTCGATCGCCCTCCCCAAATCGTGCGAGAACCTCGGTATTTGCCACTCTCTCGATTGAAAGGCGCAACCCCAACTAGCGCACTAATCCGTTTATCACTCACCTGTCCCAATTCTGGTAATGCTGCAACTAATGTCGTCGCAATCACCTTTCCAATCCCTGGCACACTTTTGAGTACCTTGATGCGACATCGCCATTGCTCTTGCTCTTGGCTCAGTTCCTCAATCTCACGATCGAGTTGTTCAATCCGTTTCTCTAACCATTCGAGATGAGCTTCAACATCCTGCCGCATTTTACCGCGCAAGCTACTCTGACGATTCTTCTCAGCCGCTAACATGTCTACCAACTGGCGGCGACGCGTCACGAACTCTTGCAGTGTTTGTTCGTTTGCATTGGGTAAAACAGTAACAGCAGGCTGCATCGCTTGCCCAAAATGAGCGAGCACTGCCGCATCAATTCGGTCTGTTTTTGCCAATTTACCACTGGCTTTGGCAAAATCTCGTCCTTGCCGAGGATTGATAATGGAAATGGCATATCCCTGTTCTTGCAGTGCTTGAGCCGCCTCAAGTTCTAGCCCTCCACTTGCTTCCAAGATCACTTGTTTAATCTCAAAGGCTTGGAGTTGCTCGATTAATTCAACAATGCCACTGGTTTGATTGTTGAACTGAAACTGCTTGCCGCTCGGTCGCAGGTAAACATCTAAATTTGCTTTGCTGACATCGATACCGACCCATTGTGGTTGTTGCTGCATTGGACAATCGCCTCTTCTAGAATGGCTCGAAAACTACACTCGTTCTGGCTCCATGCGGATTCACTGACCCAGGCGATTTTGCGAGTTCTTAGTTTCGAGAAGGTGTGGCGACCCAAGCTTGAATTACGGCTTTGACGAACCTAGGGGACATCGGTCTACCACAGTCTCAACATACCAGGGGACAGTGTGTCTCAAGTGAAATTTATCGAAGCGCTCCTTGGAATTGCTGCTTAAGAGAATGCTAACGATACCGATCGTTTGTCCTTAATAAACTTTTGTGACACAACCGGAAAACTTGCGCAATTTGCAAATCAGTTGCGCACTTTATAAACCTTTGAAGCCAGTATCGTTTGAGGCTTTCAGATATTGAGACAAATCAAGCCAAGGAGCATCAATATCTTACCTCTGAAGCTCAAAACGCTTGTTTAGCAGAAGATCAGAAATTTACGCCATTCATTTGCTAATTGCGCCAAATCATCTGCTCATCCACATCTGGGCTTGTTCGTGTGACCTATAGACTAGTCAGATAGCTATAGATTAGCACCCGACACCACCTAGCGTTAGTAGGTGGTGTGAGCTTCATGTCTATCCCATCCTTTCGTCGTCAGGTCAACTTCCCGATAGAGTCTAGCCTTTTGCGATGACATCAGAATCATTGAGAACGAGCGTGGTACCCGAACAAACCATAGAGGTTCCAGCCAAACTACCGTAATAAAACTTTATTAATTAAGAGGTAGCTAGACCAAATTCAAATTCCACATCAGGTATGAAGTTCTCTATCCTTTTAGATTTCAGGCGACCAGGCTACATTAAGTTGAGGGTCAACTTAATGAACTCAAGTGAACTTAAACAAACTTAAGTGGTGTGAATTGAACGAATGTTGAAGAATGAAACATAACTATAACAACAAAGGATGGTGGTAGGCGATCGCTACGGCGGTATGAGTATAGTTGCTTGTTAGAGCCGAGGTATGACCTCATCAGGAGAAAATTCAAATGATTGCTTTACCTGGAGTTGCCATTCAACGCAAGATCTACGAGAGTTCGGTGTCTCTGGTGTATCGGGGCATCAGTGAGGAAGATGGCCGAGCGCTTGTTATCAAGGTACTGAAGCAAGATTATCCCTCTCCTCAAGAATTAACGCGCTACAGACACGAATATGCGATTACCCGTTCTCTAAATCTAGAAGGCGTGGTCAAAGCTTACAACCAGCAAGCGTATCAGCGTACCCTCGTTATCCTACTAGAGGACTTTGGGGGTGAGTCCTTAGATTACTGGAGACAGCAACGTTCAGGCTTCTGTCTCATGCCCTTAGACACGTTTCTCCAATTTGCCATCAACCTCACAGATATTCTAGGCAAAATCCATGCTGCTCATGTTATTCACAAGGACATTAATCCTGGAAACATTGTTCTAAATCCCGATACGGGCGTTGTCAAAATCATTGACTTTGGCATTGCCACTCAGTTCAGTCGCACAAATCCGACGTTCAAAAGTCCGCACGTTTTAGAAGGCACACTCGCCTATCTTTCTCCGGAACAAACCGGGCGGATGAACCGGACGATCGACTACCGCACCGATTTTTACTCACTCGGAGTGACATTCTACCAGCTGCTGACTGAACAACTGCCGTTTCCCACAACAGATGTCTTAGAGTTAGTCCACTGTCACATTGCTAAACAGCCTACTCCACCGCATGAACTCAATGGAACGATCCCTGAAGCTGTTTCAGACATCATCTTGAAACTGATGGCGAAGAATGTGGAGGATCGCTATCAGAGCGCTTGGGGCATCAAAGCAGATTTGGAACAGTGTGCTGAACAATTATCAGCAAGCGGCCAGATTAATTACATCCAACTGGGGCTGCAAAATACTTCAGACCAGTTTCAAATTCCCCAGAAGTTGTATGGACGCGACACGGAAATAGCCGCATTATTGGCAGTATTTGAGGGAGTAACAGGGGGAAGTGACACGGAGATAGAGAGACACAGAGATGTATGGATTGACAATGTTCCGGCGTCTGCTGAAATGATGTTAGTTTCTGGTTATTCCGGAGTGGGTAAATCGGCGTTAGTACAAGAACTCTACAAACCCATCACAGCAAAGCGCGGTTATTTTATCTCTGGTAAGTTTGACCAGTTCCAGCGCAATGTTCCCTACAGCGCCATCGTCAATGCCCTACGAAAATTGGTGCAGCAACTCCTTGGTGAACCCGATGAGCAGGTGCAACAGTGGCGATCGCGCCTACTCACCGCTTTGGGAAGTAACGGGCAAATCATGATTGATGTGATCCCAGAAGTTGAGTTAATTACGGGTAAGCAGCCATCCGTACCGGAAGTGGGAGTTGCGGAAACTCAGAATCGTTTCAATCGCGTCTTTCAGCATTTTATCCGAGTGTTTTGTTCTAAGGAACATCCACTCGTAATCTTCTTGGATGATTTGCAGTGGATAGACTCCGCCACACTGAAGTTAATCGAACTGATGCTGCTGGATAAGCAGACCCAATATCTATTTTTAATTGGAGCCTATCGAGATAATGAAGTAAATTCAACGCATCCATTGGCATTAACGCTGGAAATGCTGCAACAACAAGGGGTGATGCTTCAGGAGATTATCCTGGCACCTTTAACGCTAGAGCCGTTGAGCCAATTGATTGCTGAGACGCTCTATCAGGATGTTGAAACCGTTTGTGCTCTAGCCCAGTTAGTGCTGCGGAAAACGGAGGGCAATCCTTTCTTTGTCGGCGAATTTTTGAGAATGCTATATAGCGAAAGTCTGTTGACTTTTGATGAGTCAAATTTAAGCTGGCGGTGGAAAATTGCTCAGATCAAAGCTCAAAACATCACCGATAATGTAGTGGAGTTAATGCTCGTAAAGCTGAAGAAACTACCAGAAAAAACTCGGCAAATTCTCCGCTTAGCCGCTTGTGTCGGAGCCGAATTTGATTTAGATACGTTAGCGATTATATATGAGAAGTCGCCCAAAACGGTTTTTCAGGATTTACTACCAGCGGTACAAGGAGGATTCATTCAACCCCTGTCTGAATTAGATGAGGACTTGTTAGTTCAAGAGTATAAGTTCTTGCATGACCGAGTACAGCAGGCTGCCTATGCTTTGATTCCTGAGGATCAAAAGCAAGTAACGCACTACTCTATTGGGCAACTCCTGCTCAGCAGGCTCTCTGAGGTCGAACAAAGTGAGATGCTTTTTGATATTGTCAACCACATCAACTTCGGTCAATCCCTTTTGACCCAGAAAGATGAAAAGGAGAAAATAGCACGACTTAATTTGGCTGCCGCTCAAAAAGCCATCTCTTCTACAGCTTATGAAGCCGCGATTCGGTATCTTGAGACTGGTATTGGCTTACTCGAAGCATCGGTCTGGATGAGCCAGTACGACTTGATGTTCAACCTGTATCGGACTCTCTGTGCAGCACAGTTGAGCAATGCTAGCTATGAGCAATTAAACGCTACAACCAAAGTTGCTTTAGAGCATATTTCTTCTGCCGTTGACCGCGCAGATTTTCGTGTTTTTCAAATCACTCAATATACCCTACAAGGCAAATGTGAGGAAGCAGTTCAAACAGGTTTGATCGGGTTGCATGAGTTGGGAATTGAGATTAAGGGCAAAAAATTGACGGAACTAGTCCGTGAAGAGTTTGTTGCTGTTGCCAAAAGCTTAGAAAATCGCTCAATTTCCTCGCTTTTAACTTTACCAACAGTGAGCGATCCGGTGATTCAAGCAATGATTAGATTGCTAATTGCTGTAGATATACCAACTTACATTACGGCTAATATTGAACTTTACTGCTTCGTCAGTTTAAGAGTAGTTCGTCTTTCCATCGAACATGGAAATATCGCTGAGTCTATTAAGGCTTATGCAAATTATGGTCTTCTCTTAGGTTTGATGGAAGGGCAATATCAACGAGGCTATGAGTTTGCAGATTTAGCAGTGCAGCTTAGCTACAAGCTAAACAGTAAATCTCAGCAGTGTAAGGCTGAAATGTTGTTTGGAGGCTTTATTCAAGTTTGGTCAAAGCCTTTAGCAGGGGCAGCCACGATCAATTACAAAGGTTTTCTGGCAAGCATGGAGTCGGGAAATGTTCAATTTGCAGCCTATAACTTAGTCGGTAACATTTTTAATCGCTTATTTCAAGGAGAAAATTTAACAACCGTTGCAGCAGACAACAAAAAATATCAGTTGGTGGCGGAGCAGATTCAGGACGAGCTTGCGAAGGTGGCACTGGCTGCAGCTAGATTTTTCATTGCAAAACTTGCTTTAGGGCAAGCGGCACAGGAGCATGATCAATTGCTCAGGGAGACAGAAAAGATAGTTCATCAGGGTGAAACCTCACAAATACAGTTTTCAATTTGTCTTTATTACATTCTCAGAATGCATTTTTCCTGTTTAACAGCAGATTTTGAGCAAGGACGCTATTATCTTGTTGAAGCGGAAAAGATCCTAAATTCTATTGTAGGATTTACAACCTACAGTAGTTATTTCTATTATGGTTCTCTGATTCTACTCAACTTGTATCCTGGTTCATCTCAAGCAGAACAAAGGAACGCTTTGAAACAGATTCGATCAAATCAGGAGCGCTTGAAAGTATGGTCGGATAGCTGTCCAGAAAACTTTTTACACAAGTTTCATCTCGTTGAGGCAGAGAACGCGCGAGTCTTGGGTCAACTTTCTGAAGCAGAAGACTTATATGAACAAGCCATTCAAGGAGCCAAGAACAACGAGTATCTGCAAGAAGAAGCATTAGCCTATGAATTAGCCGCCAAACACTACTTAGCTCGTGGTAGAGAAAAGTTTGCCCAGCTTTACATGAAGGAAGCTCACTATTGCTATGAACGATGGGGAGCAATCGCAAAGGTTAGAGATTTAGAAACTCGTTATCCGCAGCTATTTCCTCAGTCTTCCAACGTAGTTTCTACACCAGTTTGCACCACGACCGGAACCATCTCAAGTACCTCACATACTGCTCTCGATTTAGCGACAGTGATGAAAGCAACTCAAGCGATTTCGAGTGAGATTGAATTGGAGCGATTACTCCATTCTCTAATGCAGATCCTAATTGAGAACGCGGGTGCACAAACCGGATGCTTGATTTTAGAAAACTCAGGAGAATGGGTAATTGAGGCTGCTTGTGAACTCAATGAGGGTGAGCAAGTCTCGGCTACGCAAGTGTTGCAATCGATTCCAATTGTAAACCGTTTGCCTGAATCAGTCATTCAGTATGTGATCCGAACTCATCAATCTGTGATTTTAAGTGATGCAACTCATGAAGGAAATTTCATCAACGATCCTTACATTCAACGCAACCAAACTCAATCACTACTCTGTTTACCACTGCTGAATCAAAGTAAATTGGTTGGTGTGTTGTACCTAGAAAACCAATTAGCGGCTGGAGCCTTCACACCAGAACGATTCTCCGGAGACGCTACGCGATCGCAGGTTTTGCATCTATTATCAACCCAAGCAGCCATTTCAATCGAAAATGCTAAACTCTACTCAAAGCTAAGCGATAGCAAAAATCAGCTCAATCAATTTCTAGAGGCGGTTCCCGTAGGGATTGGGGTCTTGGATACGACGGGTCGCCCTTACTATTTCAATCAACAAGGCATTCAGCTATTAGGCAAAGGCGTTGACCCTACCGTAACACCCGATCAACTTCCAGAAGTTTATCAAGTTTACCAGGCTGGAACGGATCAAACCTGTTCATCTGAGATGATGCCAATCGTTCGAGCGTTGAAAGGTGAACGTACAAGAAGGGATGATTTAGAGATTCACCAGGGCGAGGCGATTATTCCTATTGAGGCATGCGGAACTCCAGTCTTTGACGAACATAAGAACGTGGCTTACGCAATTGTGGCTTTTCAAGACATTACGGAGCGGAAACGATCGGAGAAACTGTTAGCTGATTACAACCGTATCCTGGAGCAACAGGTAGCAGAACGAACGGCAGCTTTACAGCAAAGCGAAGCAGAACTGCGCCATCGGGAACAGGAATTACGACTGATTGCCAACGCTCTACCAGTTTTGATCAGCTACGTAGATACCAATCGGTGTTATCAATTCATCAACCGTACCTATGAGGTTTGGTTTAACCGTAGCCGCAATGAAATTCTGGGCAACCCTGTTCGCCAACTTTTCGGTGAAGCGGTTTATCAACGGGTTGAGCCGTATGTCAATCAGGTGTTTGAAGGGCAAACAGTACATCTAGAAACAGAAGTCGCTTTTCCACCTGGCAAGCGGTGCATCAGCGCAACCTTTATTCCTGATTTCGATGACAATGCTCAGGTGAGAGGTTTCTACAGTCTCATGACAGATATTAGCGCTCACAAACAAGTAGAAGAAGTGTTGCGCCAGTCCGAGGCTCAATTTCGGGAACAGGCAATCCTCTCCGCTTTTCGCGCCGATGTGGATAGTGCCCTTGCTCAAAGTGTTAGTTTGCCCTTGATACTGCATCGCTGTGCTGAAGCCGTTGTTAAGCACTTTAATGCGGCATTTGCTCGGATTTGGACGGTAAATCAAGACCAGAATGTTTTGGAGTTACAAGCCAGTGCAGGGATGTATACCCGTCTTGACGGCACCTACAGTCAAGTTCCCGTAGGTAGCTTCAAAGTTGGACAAATTGCTCAGGATCGCTATCCTCTGTTGACCAACAATGTGTTTGATGAGCCATCTATTGATCAAGAATGGGCAAAACGAGAAGGCATGGTAGCATTTGCGGGCTATCCGATACTGCTGGATGATCAGCTTATTGGCGTGATCGCGATGTTTACTCGACACCCCATTCCGGTGCCCAACTTTGAGGCGTTGGAGTTTGCAGCTCGTGAGATTGCATTGGGAATTAAACGCAAACAGGCAGAAATAGCATTGCAAGCCTCTGAAGCAGAGCTTCGTGCGCTCTTTTCAGCAATGCCCGATCCGCTCTTGGTCGTGAATGCAGAAGGGCGTATTTTGAGAGCAATTCTCTTAGAGAAATTACATCAACCGATCGACGAACAGGTGGCTCAAACGTTATACGAAATTTTTGAGCGATCGCAAGCCGATACATTTCTTGACTATATTCGGCAAGCATTGCTCACTCAGCAACCTCTAACAGTAGAATATAGCTTGGTGATGGGAAGACGGGAAACCTGGTTTGCAACTCGCATTTCTCCCATTTCAGACCATTCTGTCATTTGGCTGGCAAGAGATATCACCGATCGCAAACGTGCCGAAGCAGCCTCCATTCTAGAAGAGCGCAACCACATGGCACGGGAAATCCACGACACTTTAGCACAGGCATTTACAGGTATTATCATTCATACTCGATCTGCCTCCAGTGAGATAACGACGGATGCAGAAAAAGCGCAAACTCTCCTCATCCAGATCCTCGGCTTAGCTCGTTCTGGGCTTGCGGAGGCACGTCGTTCAGTAGAGGCGCTACACCGCCCATACCTTTTAGAGAGCAGTAACTTACAGGATGCATTAAGCCGTCTTGCTGCTCAATTGGACTCCTCGATCGCAACCCAAATCGTCTACGAAGTTATTGGTACAACCTATCCCCTATCCTGCGATTTGGAAAATAATCTGTTTCGGATTGGGCAGGAAGCTTTAACCAATGCAATCAAATATGCCGAGGCGCACGAAATCCGAATTGAACTGGTCTATGAACCGACCCAATGCATCTTACGAATAAAAGACAATGGGCAGGGATTTGATATAGAAAACCAGGCAATGAGGAATGGCTTTGGTCTACTGGGGATGGCACAACGGGCTGAACGCATCAAGGCTGAATTAAAGATTCAAAGCTACTTAGGGCAAGGGACAGAGATCGTGGTATCTATTAATCGGGAGTAAGTCAGCATGAATCAGCCCAGCCGCATTCGCGTTCTTGTTGTGGACGATCATCCCGTTGTTCTCCAGGGTTTGATCGGGATGTTAGAGAAGGCTCCGGATATCATCATTGTGGGTCAGGGGCGAAATGGGCATGAGGCGATCGCAGTGTTTCAGCAACAGCAGCCTGATGTGACCTTGATGGATTTACGGATGCCTGGAATAGAGGGTGTTCAGGCAATTACAGCTATTTGTAGTGAGTTTCCGAACGCCCGGATTATTGTGCTGACTACGTATGACACTGATGAAGAGATTTATCGAGGATTGCGAGCAGGAGCAAAGGGATATTTACTGAAGGACTCTGAGCCAGAGGAACTATTAACAGCAATTCGTACCGTGAACAGGGGACAACAGTATATTCCCCCCAATGTGGCTGCCAAGCTAGTCCAACGGATAACTGCTCCAGAACTGAGCGAACGTGAGCTAGAAGTTCTCCAGTTAGTCGGGCAGGGAATGAGCAACCAGGAAATTAGCACGGCTCTCAAGATTAGTGAAAGTACCGTGAAGACTCACATTAACCGAATTTTCAGCAAGCTAGATGTCAATGACCGCACCCAAGCAGCCATTATTGCGTTGAGACGCGGAATTGCTAACTTGTAAAAACAAAGATGGTTTTCTGCCTAGGTCAGCAATTGTTGCCCGTCATTACTGTAGAGCGAAGGATATGGGTTTACGAAGCAGGCAATTAAACCAAAGTTTGATTCAAACTCCAACTTAAGTTTGGTTCGTTCTACTCCCTCAAGTCGATCAAAATACAGACCTTAAATTGACTACAATCCTAAGCAAGCCTCATACACTAAACCCATACAAATGATTGTAGGGTTGAAGAGAAAAGATTTCAGAGTACACGCGATGAATCTTTTTTCCTCAAGAATTTAGAATGAGCGATATTATTTCTGACGATGCACTTAGCGATTCTCCAACGGAGATACAGAGTGAACGCAATCAATTAGTTGTACCCCCTTGTGAGCAAGACCATCGGCAAGGATCATTGAATGCCCATGTTGTGCTGGTTGAGTATGGGGATTATCAATGTCCTCAATGTGGTGAACTTTACATCTCAATTCAGGCAATTCAACGCGAGTTTGAGGCGACCTTATCCGGGGAAAATTCTTTGTGCTTTATATTCCGACATTTTCCTCAATCTCATATCCATCCTCAAGCTCAAAAGGCAGCAGCACAAGGGCAGTTTTGGCAGATGCACGAGATGCTATTGAAGCATCAGCAAGAGCTGGGGATGGAGATTTAGCAGAATACGCTGACAGTTTAGGGCTTGATGTGACTCAATTTCTTCGAGACATTGCCCGGAAAGTGTACGTCGCTCATATCAATCAAGACATTACCAGCGGCATGGATAGTGGGGTGATTAGCACTCCAGCTTTGTTCATCAATGGCGTGCAGTATACAGACGCTTTAGAGTTTGAGCCGTTACTCATTGCGATCACTAAAGCTTTCCACGACTAGTAGTTTCGTTAATCAACTGCATCAGTGCGGCTCTTATCATGATTTCCTTATCCAATGCGTTCCTCAAGCAAGTTGTAGCTCAAATTTCTAGAACGGTGCCATTGCAGACGGTTTTGATTGTGCCGTTTGTGCTGCAAACGTTGGTGACGGTCGGACTAGTGGGGTATTTTTCCTTCAGAAATAGACAGGAAGCTATCAACGATCTCGCCAGTCAACTACGGCGCGAACTGACGAACCGGATCGAAGGCAAACTACAAACCTACACCGAGATACCCCATAACATCAATCGGCTCAATGCCAGCACATTCGCTCAGGGAAAAATTGACGCTAGCGCCGTCAAAGGTGAGTTTCCACTCTGGCAGCAAATTCAGATTTATCCAATGGTAAGTGATATCTACTGTGGCGATCGCAACGGGTCTCTTTTGGGAGTGCGGCGCAGCCCTGCCGATAACTCAATTGAACTGCGATCGAGTAATGTTGCTACAGATCATAAACTCTACGGCTACAGCCTTGATCGCAATGGCCAGCCAGACCAGTTAGTCAGTCAAGGTAACAAAACCTTCGATGCGCGGCTTCGTCCCTGGTTTAAAGCAGCAGTGACGGCAGGCGAACCGGTTTGGAGTGGAATCTATGCCGACTTTGCCAGCCAATTGCCAACGATCACTGCCAGTACGCCTGTCTATAGCACTGCTGATCGATCGCTGTTGGGAGTCTGCGCCACCGATGTATTTCTGCCTAATGAGATGAGCCGTTTTTTAGCGAGCCTGCAAATCGGTAAAACAGGCATCGCCTTTATTCTAGAGCGATCGGGACAACTGGTTGCTACCTCCACCGGAGAGGCGATTATCAGTAGTGGAGCGGTGGCAAATCGATTGTCTGCAGTTGAGAGCCGTAACCCCACCGTGCGAGCGACTGCTGCTTATTTGCGCGATCATTTCAGCAATTTGTGGCAGATCCAAACGGCGGAACAGCTTGATTTTAATTTCGATGGCAGGCGGCAGTTAATTCAGGTAATGCCATTCAAAGATACTCGTGGGCTAGATTGGCTGATTGTCACGGTGCTGCCTGAATCCGATTTTATGGCAAAGATTAATCAGAACATTCACACGACGATTCTGCTTTGTATTGCCGCTTTGCTGCTTGGCATTGCGATCTGCATTTTAATTGCACGGTGGATCACTAAACCAATTGTCAGCGTCAGCCAATCAGCAAAAGCGCTAGCAGACGGTGCATGGGATCAGACGGTAGAAATTGAGCGATCGGGTGATTTGGGTGAACTAGCTCGATCGTTTAACCAGATGGCACAGCAGCTTCAAATCGCATTTGCTAAAATGCAGTCTTTAAACCAGACTCTCGCCCAAAGTGAAACCCGCCTTCAGAAAATTTTAGAGTCGATTCCGGTAGGAATTGCGGTTCTGGACGCAACAGGTCACCCTTATTACGCAAATCAGAAGGCAATCCAACTTTTGGGCAAAGGCGTGCTGCCGTCTGTCTCCCCAGAACAAATTGCCGAAGCCTATCAACTCTATGTGGCAGGAACCGATCGCCCCTACCCAACTGAACAACTGATGATGATACGAGCACTAAACGGCGAACAGGGCAGTGTAGATGATATCGAAATTCATCAGGGGAATCGCATCATTCCGATTGAAAGTTGGGGAACTCCAATTTTTGATGAATCTGGCAACATTCTGTATGCGATCGCAGCCTTTCAAGACATCACCGACCGTAAGCAAGCAGAGAAGCTTTTATCCGAATACAGTCAGACCTTAGAACAGCAAGTCACTGAGCGAACGTTGCTGCTCTCCCAGGAGATCGAAGAGCGCCAGCAAGTTGAAAACGCCTTGCGACAGAGCGAAGAGCAACGCAGACTGACCATGGACTTTTCCTATATCGGCAGTTGGAATTGGAACATCGTAGAGAATATAACCGAGTGGAATGATAATCACGTTCGATTGCTGGGGTTAGTTCCTGGGGAAGTGAAGAGCAGCTATCAAGCATGGCGCGATCGGGTTCACTTAGAGGATATTGAGCGAGTCGAGCAAGCAGTTGCGGTCGCACTAGCAACCCATACCGATTTTGAAACTGAATATCGAGTGATTTATCCGGATGGGACTATTCACTGGTTGGTGGGTCGGGGGCGAGGCATTTATAACGAAGCTGGACAGCCTGTACGAATGTTGGGGGTGATTCTGGATATTAGCGATCGCAAACGTGCTGAAGCAGCGTCAATTTTAGAAGAACGTAACCGCATGGCGCGCGAGATCCACGACACGCTAGCGCAAGCCTTTACAGGTGTTCTGGTTCACATGGGAACTGTTTCTCAGTTAGTGACCATTAAACCAGAAGCCGTACAAACTCACATTGACATCGTGCGTGAGCTGGCTCGTAACGGACTGATAGAGGCTCGACGTTCCGTTGCAGCATTGCGTCCTCAGTTACTAGAAGATGGCAACTTGTGGACAGCGCTGGAGCAATTTGTTGCTATGATGCAATCCTCAACAGAATCCTGCCTGACTTATGAGGTGATCGGCACGCCCTATGCGTTGCCCGCTGACGCTGAGAATAACCTCTTGAGAATTGGACAGGAAGCGTTTACCAATGCAATCAAGTATGCTCAGGCGAAGGAAATTCAGATTGAATTAGTTTATGAACCCACCTCGTGCCATTTACGCATTAAAGACAATGGACGAGGCTTTGAAGCTAACACTACCACTCTCAGCCGGGGATTTGGGTTATTGGGTATGACCGAACGAGCGGAACACATTGGCGCCCTGCTCTCGATCGAGAGCCAATTGGGGCAGGGAACAGCAGTGATCGTATCTATACAACGGGAGGCAGCAACATGAGTCAGCCCACAGCTATTCGCGTTTTGATTGTTGATGACCACGCAATTGTGCGACAAGGACTGGTTGCAATGATTGACAATCAACCAGACATGATGCTGGTGGGTCAAGCGGGTAATGGGCAGGAAGCGATCGACCAATACCGCCAGCTACAGCCCGATGTCACCTTAATGGACTTACGGATGCCGCAGGTGAGTGGTGTGGATGCAACGATGGCAATTTGTGCTGAGTTTGCCCATGCCCACATTATTATCCTGACGACTTACGATGGAGATGAAGATATCTATCGGGGATTACGCGCTGGAGCCAAAGGCTATCTACTTAAGGATGCCGAACCTGACGAACTCCTTAGTGCTATTCATGTTGTTCACAGGGGTCAGCAGTACATTCCCACTCATGTTGGCGCTAAACTAGCGCAGCGGATAAACCATCCAGAGTTGAGCGGTCGCGAACTAGAAGTCCTTCAGTTGGTAGCTCAGGGGATGAGCAATATTCAAATCAGCGCTGCTTTGAATATTGCTGAAAGCACCGTCAAATCGAACATCAACCATATCTTGAGCAAACTGGGAGCGAAAGACCGCACGCAAGCGACCATTATTGCTTTAAAGCGAGGAATCACCAGCTTGTAGCCTAGTGATGTGAACTTGAGGTGGTTGATAAATTTAAACTTAAGGTGGATGTTATGCCAACACCTGAGATTGCTCAAATAGCGATCATCTTGTGGTTCAAAACATAAACTCTGAATTGGCGACAGATTTGAGTTTGCCTTTTACATTAAGAACATACAAACGAGAACCTACAAACAATTGTAGGTTTGAAAAAAAGAGATGTCACCGTGCTGTTTGTACCGTGAATGCTCCATTCTTCAAATTAAGAATGAGTTACGACATTTCTGCTGAAGTACCTAACAATCGCAATCAACCGGTTGTTCCTGCCTCTGAGCGAGATTATCGACAAGGGGGACTTGCTATATTGATCGCTAGAACATTGAGCAATTGACAGTAGCCATTGTTAATGCAAGTTACTCAGGTTTCTCTTTAGTTTACCTAGCCTAACAAGTTCATAACACGTTCTAGCGCATCCAAATCCGCAAACAAGAACCTGGTAACAAGTTAGTTGTTTGCTATTCCATTCTTCTCCAATTTCTTATCCATCGCGACCAGATCTGAGGAGATCGACATGACAACAACGATCGATTCCAATTTTGCTGCCTGTGAGGCACTACGCCTGCTTGGTCCCGATCCCGAGAACTGGGTATCCGATCGCCCTGGCATCGATCACAATGTCACGATAATCGGTGGCAGCGGCAGCGGTAGCACCTTTGTATTTGCGCTGCGGCGTGCTGGAATCGGTGACGTGACAGAGATCGATGCAGCAGATGACGAAGCTCATGCAGGCGTGTGGTTGACGCGAGCGCGGATGAGAACGCTCCGCACGCCAAAGAATTTGCCTGGTCCAGAACTAGGAATCCCAGAATTATCCTTCCAGGCCTGGTACGAAGCGCGGCATGGTGCGGCAGCTTATGCAGAGATCGATCGCATTGAGCGGGTGACTTGGGCTGAGTACCTCAGCTGGTATCGGCATTTTCTCGGTATCCAGGTTCGTTACCAGACGAAGTTGGTACGGATAGAGCCAGCCACAGGTTTCTTCCGTCTACACCTTGAGGTAAATGGTGTCCCAAAGGTGGAGACTACACGCAAAATTATCTTCGCCAATGGCGTGGCTGGTACTGGTGGTTCATACATCCCTCCAGTACTGGCTGACTTACCCCGCACGCTGTACGCCCATACCGCCGATGCCATTGATTTTGAAGCACTGCGCGGTAAGACTGTGGCAGTGCTGGGTGCGGCGGCTTCAGCTTTCGATGCGGCAGGAGTGGCGCTGGAATCGGGAGCTAAGGCAGTACACCTATTTGTACGGCGGTCGGCGATCGCATCGCTGTCAGTACTTCGGATACGAGATTACCCTGGTGCTTACGACAACTATCCCCAACTACCCGATGCAGCCCGCTGGTTGCAGGCTTGGCGCTTTCATCAAGCAGGTACCGCACCACCCCCAAAGTCGATTGAGCGAGCGATCGCTTTCCCGAACTTTCACATCCATCTATCTGCACCCTGGAAATCAGCACAGAAAATGGGCGATCGCATTGCCATCCAGGTAAACAATGATGTTTTCGAGTTTGATTTTGCGATCGCTGGCACTGGTTATTTCGTTGACCCAACAAAGCGTCCCGAACTAGCTGACTTTGCTCAGCATATTGCCCTCTGGCGCGATCGCTACGAGCCACCAGAAGACCTGCGCAACGACGGTTTGGGGATGCACCCTTACCTCGGTAGCGCCCACGAATACCAAGAAAAAGTACCTGGCACTGCCCCTTATCTAAAAGACATTCATGTATTTAATCCTGCTGGTTTGGTCAGCTTCGGCTTGCCAGTCGGTGACATACATAGCATTCGTCGCGACATGCCCGCAATCGTATCGCGCATCAGTCACGACTTATTCTTTGAGGACTGGGCGCATCATGAGGCACGTATCACAGGCGATGTTGCCCCCGATTTTGAGAACTCGCTCTATGCTGCTGCGGTGTGGAAACAACCGATCGGGGCAGCGACGCGCTAGGTCGATAACCTTTTCACCAGCAACAAATAGTTCCGGCTGGGAAACGATGTCAGTAGAAAGTGATTGCCATTTCACAATCACTGCTGATCAAGGATCACTGTTACATCAATTCACTTAACAGTGTCATTTCAATGGATTGTTTACTACATATTAAAGGAGAATGTCATGGTTGCTCAAGTAAACTCACAAGCAAAGATTTTGGAAGTTGCAGATGATCCACGTCTTTCTAGGGAGGTGAAGGCATTTTTGAAAGAGCTGAATTCAGCAGGTGTGCCTCTAGAGACATTACCTCCACTCGAAGCGCGTCAAGTACTCGTAGATGCACAAGCTTCTGTTCAAGTAGATCTTTCAGGCATTGAAGAGTCTGAGAAGACGATTACTGCTGATGATTACACAATTACACTCAATATCGTGCGACCTGAAGGGGTCAAAGGTACATTGCCTGTATTTATGTTTATTCATGGTGGTGGATGGGTCTTGGGTGATTATCCAACCCATAAGCGCATGGTTCGTGATCTCGTTGTGCTTTCTGGTTTTGCGGCTGTTTTTGTCAACTACACGCGCACGCCAGATGCTCAGTATCCAAAGGCTATCAATGAGATCTACGCCGCTACTAAATGGGTCGCTGAGCATGGTGAGGAAATTGGCGTTGACGGGAAAAACTTGGCAGTTGTCGGCAACAGTGTTGGCGGAAATATGACAGCAGTAACTGCTTTGCAGGCGAAAGAAAAAGGAGGACCGCACATCAAGCTACAAATCATGATGTGGCCGCTCGTCAATGCTGATTTTGAAACGAATTCTTATCACCAATTTGGCGACAAACGGTATCTAACCGCACCCACAATGAAGTGGATGTATGACCTGTACATCCCTGACCCAGAAAAACGCAAAGAGATCCATGCTTCTCCTCTACAGGCGACGGTTGAGCAATTGAAAGGCTTACCACCAGCCTTAATTCAGGTGGCAGAGAGTGATATTTTGCACGACGAAGGTACAGCCTACGGACGCAAGCTTGACGAAGCTGGAGTAGACGTGACGCTTGTGCAGTACGACGGCATGATTCATGACTTCGGACTATTGAATGGTTTAGCCGAGGTTCCGGCAGTTCGTTCTCTGTTTGTCCAGGCTGCTGCTGAACTGAAGAAACACCTACAATAGGCTGCGATCGTCTCTTTGGCTGCCAGTTATCAGTCATTCTCGTTCTTATTAGGTTTTGGTCATCATAGGCGTGAGACTGCTCTGACTAATTCGATCTTCCTTGGATTAGTCAGAGACAATTAATCTTTCCCATCACGACTGCAATTCATCTTTGCCTAATTTGTGAGAATGAAAAATCGCGATCAAAAAAACGTTAACACCTTTTCCGAAGCGACAATCTTGGAATTTTCCTCTTTCTCCAAGGGCCTGGTATGAAAACCATACTTGAACACCTATCTACAATGGACAGTTATACCCCAAGCGCCAAGGATATCATCGGCTCATCTCCGCTGATCGCGATCGAAAATGAAGCACCCGCTAAGCTAATTGTCGATCCACCGCTGCCCGAACCGCTGTCCCAGGGTCGTGTTTTCATCCAGTATCGGACAGAGAACCTGCGAGTACTGCCCGTATTCGGCAAAGGTGCCCTTCATGTATCACCGCGCATTGGTCATATCCACATTACGGTTGACGATGCGCCGTGGCACTTTGTCGATTCCAGTGGTGAAACAATCATTCTGGTTGGTCTGGAACCTGGTTTACACAAGGTGCTGATCGAACTAGCAGATCCCACGCACAAAGCGATTACCAGTGAGACAGTCACGTTTACAGTGCCCCATGTTAAGCGATGAGTCAGGCCTGTGAAATGATGCGATCGACACTTCGCAGCGCTGAGTGCAAAGCACACGCTTCACGAACGTTATCGCAACCTACATCCGTCAATTTCTCATATCACGGTTGCACCCTATCCAACGAAATAAATTCAAAGGAAATCACAACATGAATATGCCCACCTTCAGGAACGGCATTCGCCTGTTTCTGGTTGTCATCCTTTTTTTAGGAACCATTACAATCACCTCCCTAGGAAACATCATGAATCCTGCCAGCGCACAAGCCAATAAGCCCACGATCGTGTTTGTTCATGGCGCATTCGCCGAGTCTTCCAGTTGGAATGGTGTATTGGCTAAACTGATCACAAAGGGTTACCCAACGGTTGCTGTAGCTAATCCCCTGCGTGGCGTCAAGAGCGATGCAGATTATGTTGCTAGCGTCCTCAAAGACATCAACGGTCCCATCGTGCTGGTTGCACATTCCTACGGAGGTTCGGTAACGACCAACGCGGTTAATGGTAACAACAACGTGAAAGCACTGGTCTACGTTGCTGGCTTTGCTCCTGAGGAAGGTGAGACTGCCGCCGAACTCTCAGGACGTTATCCGGGTAGCACGCTTACACTGACCCTCGCGCCACCGGTTGCATTGCCCGATGGTGGCAAAGATCTATATATTCAGCAGAGCAAGTTCCACGCTCAATTTGCGGCAGATTTACCCGCTAGCGACGCCGAGCTAATGGCTAGTACCCAGCGTCCGATTATGGAATCCGCGTTTAATGAAGCCTCTGGTGCGCCCGCCTGGAAATCTATCCCGTCCTGGTTCATTTATGGTGAGCGCGACTTGAACATTCCTCCAGCGGTGCATGCTTTCATGGCGGAACGGGCCAACTCAAAGGAAACCGTTGCTGTAAATGGCGCATCCCATGTCGTGATGATTTCTCATTCGGATGCTGTCGCTGAGATCATCGAGCATGCTGCAACTGCGCTATAGCAAGGAAAACCGATGAACATTAACAACACTGAAGGGTTAAATTTGCTGTTCTCAAAGTTGTGACGCAGCATTTTGCAACGTCCGTTGCAAACAATCGATAACACTTTAATGATTCATACGAACTTAGAATTCCCATGAGGTTCAATCTATGAAAAGACTAGAAGGAAAGGCCGCTCTTGTCACGGGTGGTAACAGCGGTATTGGTCTTGCTACTGCCAAGCAATTTGTTGCTGAAGGGGCTTACGTTTTCATCACAGGTCGTCGTCAAGCTGAATTGGATGCCGCTGTAAATGCGATCGGCGAGAATATCAGGGGTGTACAAAGCGATGTCTCTAATCTGGCAGATCTCGATCGACTGTTCGCTACGATCAAGCAAGAGCAAGGACACCTCGATATCCTCTTTGCCAATGCTGGCGTTGGCGAAATCGCCCCGCTCGGATCAATCACTGAAGAACAATTTGACAAAACATTCAGCATCAATGTTAAAGGTTTGCTGTTCACCGTGCAGAAGGCACTGCCGCTGTTGCCAGAGGGGGCTTCAATCATCCTGAATGCCTCGCTCACTTCCATCAAAGGCACTCCAGCCTTCAGCGTTTACAGCGCCACCAAAGCTGCCGTGCGATCGTTTGCCCGTAATTGGATACTCGACCTTAAAGAACGCCAGATCCGGGTGAATGCCATTAGTCCTGGCGTGGTTCTGACTCCCGGTTACGATCACTTAGGACTGAGTGATGAGCAGTTGCAGGAATTCATAGATAGCCAGGCTGTCACCATTCCATTAGGGCGAGTCGGCACACCTGATGAAATTGCCAAAGCCGTTGTTTTTCTGGCTTCAGACGACAGCAGCTTTGTCAACGGCATTGAGTTATTTGTTGATGGGGGTATGGCACAGATTTAAGATCCAGATATTAACCCGGCAATCATAGAAGAGGCATGAAGTTATGCAGCATAAGCAATAAACCGATGCTTGAAATATCGCATGACTCGCTGTGGGAGCTTCTGGAGTTTATGCAAATGAGACGACACTCGCTGCTGCAACTGAGCCTGATTTCTAGTCAGTGGTTTGGCACGCACCCCCTGCTTCACATCACAGTTGAGATACTCGGCTGGGTTCAACTGCGGCGAGTATGGCGGCAGGTACAGCAGTTCGATCTCCTGCTCGTGCTCGTCCAACCACTGTTTCACTGCCCCTGAACGATGCACTGGATGCCGGTCATCTTCTTGCCCTTCCACTGGTCTGGTTGTACTGCCCTACCCCTTATATCAGAGGAATCGACGGGACTCCCGAGTTCCCGACTTTGCCTTAGTAACGTGCCACGGTCTTTGACCCCGGTGGGCCCTCCGAAGCCGTGGCAGTTGGCTTCTTTGGTGTTGCCTTCCGCACTGCTAACGGCGTCGGCATCCACAATTATATTCTCATCACGAGGCTCAATCCCTTCACGCTGTAGCATTGCAGCCCATTACATCTATGCTTCAATGACCCCGTTTAGTGATCGGTCTTAAATTTTTTCCACTGATTTGGCGGTGGGCTTAGAAACTCGTATGCACCTGCGACTTCTCCAGTGGCTGTCAATACAATGTCAAACGACAGAGACAGACGTAATTCCTGAGTTTCGTTCATGCTAACTGCATGGCGTTGCTTTGCTGGGAAGATTAGCAATCGCCCTTCGACAGGCGGGTAAGCCACATAAAGCTGATTGAGATCGTTCTCTGCATCTACGATGTCTGTGTTTTCACTGCCCAATCCCGGACACACCTCATTCACCCGCGCATCATTGAAAAAAAGGAGGCTCCCTGGGTCGCTCATCTCATTCGTGGGAACTTGAATATAGTAAACTGCGCTCACATGAGCTGTGTTGTGGCAATGCGCCCCAACTTCCTGTCCGGTGCGAGAGACAATGGGCCATGCTCTTTGAATGTATAAATTCACTTTGCTGAGATCTACACCGATGCTTTCAAGATACGTCGTTGTGTGCTGCTCAACCTGTTCCACAATCCATTCAAAAGCTGGATAAGTATGAATTTGATTCACACCGTGAATATCTCCCGTCCACGCCATGTCAGTATAATTCTGAGGTTCGATCCCTTCCTGCTCTAGCTCCAGGACGGCTTCAATCAAACGTTGCCGATGTTTCGAGGCATCTGGCAAATCCTCATAATAAATCGCCAGCGGAAACCAGGTTTCAATGGGCATTTTGATTGATGTAACGACAGTTTTCAGTTTTACACTAGATTGGCACCTTTGCTGGGCATTGTTGCATGAAAGAGGGGTGCGGACGTGTGACTGAGCAAATGATTTGGTGCACTTAGCAAATGAATTGCGTAAATTCCTGATCCTATATTAGGCAAGCGTTTTGGGCTTCAAACGTAGGGTATTATGATTCGTGACTTGATTTGTCTCAATATCTGAAAGCTCCAAGTAATAACGGTTTCAGAGTTTTAGAAAATGCGCAACTGATTTGCTAATTGCGCAAGTTTTATTGCTCAGTCACAATTGCCTCATCGGGTGAACAAGGGCGCCAGACGGGACGCGCTGTTTTGCCGAGAACGATTGATGCGGCTTGAAGGGAACGATTGATAGGAGGGGCAAAGATGGATCGATCTGAATTCTTGTATCCCCGCAGCCGTTATCGAGGTGGGGTTAAGTCAGAACGATTGGTGTTTAATGCCAACCTTCAAGAATTTGCCCAGCGCGTGGGATATATTGCCAATCTGAAGACGGCACAGGAAGCTGTCGCCGGAGGCAGGCGTATGAGCAGATTGAGGGGCTGTGGCAGCAGTTGCAGCGCAGTAACCAGGGGTTGGGGATTGGGACATCTGCTTGAGGAATGACGGGTTCAGTAAGCAAGCGCGATCGCGTTGTTCGGGTCTAAGCATTGCCTCGATCGGTTCTGGGAATTCTTCTGAGTTTTAAGCAGCAAAATTCCCAGACTGCAAACAGAAAGAAGGAGCTGTCTTTACCGTGGGTGCAGGGAACACTGGGAATGCCCCAAGTCTGAGTCAGTCGATGTCCAGTTCACCCGATCCCTACTACCCGCCTCAATGGCAGCTCTGTGAGTTTTACACGCATAATCCGCATCTTCGCTGCACCCTCCATCCTTTGGGCGTGGAGTCAGAGGAGTGTCGTGACTTTAGGGCGACCGCTCCGCGCAGCCGCCAAAGGCGGATCGCTCCCCAAGGGGAACAGCTTTGCATTACCCAAGCTTCCAAGGCGGAGGAGCAATGGCAGCCAGAAGGGGCAGCTTATTACAACGGGGAACTGGTTTTACAGCCCAGGCAACGCCTGTTAACGGATCAACTGGACTTACTGGATACTCATCCTCTTTTTACGGGTCGGTGTCCGAATTGTGAAATGCCGATCAGTTCGACTCAAGGGGTTCAGGTGCATTGGGACTGCTTGAACTGTGGCTGGATGACTCTGTTTGAGCGATCGGCATCGATTTCAGGTTGTGTTTCAGTCCCGTTGCCGGGATTCAGTAGTTGGCAACCTAGCGGAACTTGCGATCGTCTGGACTCTCCTGGTTGGTTTTAGTTCCGTTGTTGGAGTTCATTGTGCTGCAAGGCGGGTGTAATTCAGTGGTAGAATGTTACCCCAAGTTTCAGTACCGTCGCCAAGCGATTGCTCACTTCCGTTTTCCAACCGCATAGAACAATGACAGGGGCATCCGTCCAGTGCCGCAAACTCAGTTTCTGAGAGAGCCGTGGATTGGTTAATGGACGAGTCAAGCGCCGTTTGTAGCTGAACCGTCAACCAATCGATAGAAACCTGCTCAAGATAAAGAGCGTAAAAAGTCTCCATGAAAACCAATTGAGGAAAGAGGCTGCCTTGGTCTGTTTGCTTAATCTCTGAGTATCTTGAGAATTAGGGCAAGAGGGCAAGTTGTGGCATAAGGGCTGTAGAACGACCATGAAAACGCTGCATAAGGTAGGTCTGGTTTTAGGCGCGTTTACGGTAGTGTTGGGTGGAACCTTCGCGTATTGGCGCACGACTCCAAGCTATGCGCTCTTTGATATTGGGTATCTCAGCAAGGATCTGAAATCGCGTGTAGATATTAAAGAGATATCAACCCAAACTACGGATGCAGTTGTGGCGTATGCCTCAAAAGAGGCGACTGCAACCTTGCAAACCTCTCAAAATGGGTTTGAGCAATTGGGAACGATGATTGGTCTTGGGATGCTGCAACAAATGCGCCCCATTATCGAGCAGCAAATTCGCACGAAATTGGAAGAGTCGATTACCGACCTGGATCAAAGTGCCAAGAAAGGAAGCTTCAAGGTCTTGAGCATCAACCGCATGGGGAATGAAGCCCTCGTATCAGTGCTCAATCCTTCCGGGCAAGTGGTTGAATTTCAGATGACAGGAACCAATGGCTACTGGAGATTCACAGGGCTGAGTGACGCTTCGCTTGCAAAGTTTATTGACTCCCTGAAGCAATCGCCGTCTACCCTATCTGAAACGCCAACCACAACCCCATCCGAAACTCCAGTAACACCTACCCCGCTTGCACAAACTGCGACGCCAGCAACCAATCCTGTAAAAGAGCCAGGTATAACCGCTCCCGCAGCAACTGTTAATTCCTCATCTGTATCAAGATCCCAAGATGTGGCGAGTGCGAATTTCAACGCGGAAGTGTTTGATCCGCCAAGCAACTGTAGAGCGCAGCCAGAAACTGGAAGAGTCGTCAAAGTATTTGCTAAGGGAATCATCAAGGTTAATCCCGATCGCCACCTTCCTGGGGCTGAAGACTGGTACTACGAGACTTACCAGAACTGCTGGATTCATCAGTCCCAGTTTCGCTGGTTGCCCAAGGCTCCTTAACCAGAGCTTAGAGACTTAAGAGACTTAGGTGTTATGGGGCTGTTGACAGCCGCTTCCAGCTCTATGGGCTTGGAAGAGACAATCGTCCCCTGCTATTGCCCCACCACTATTTTAGATCTTGGGAGATTGGAAAGCGAAGCAGCTTATCGATAGCAAATTCTGTTGCTGTTGCTGGACACACTGAACCAGAAAAGTTAGCACTTCCCCCGATTGGCTTGCCGATCGGGCTTTCATTTCTATAATCACTGTGGTGTGGTAGGAAGAAGTCTTGTCTTGGCTATGGATATCTTGCAGGAACGATAATGCAAGTTCCGTACTGGCTCCACAGAGCTTCTGGGTCATACATTGAATGCTCCGGAATTGAGCGTGGAGACCATTCATTCACGGTAATTAGCCCGATCGGAAAGTAATGTTCTGGCAGGTTTTGATACATCCATCCGCCTGAACCACCCCCATTAACGCATGGGACAGAGAGGATCGCTGACTGAGGTGGCGTAATGGTCGCACCATTGGGTGTCGCATTATTGTCGTCTACCACCTGATTGTCGTCATCTGTGACAACTTGCCGAGCTTGAACAGGGAAACCAGCCGTAAAGCCAGCCAGCATGACAGCGATTAGAACACCTTTTATGAAGTACATGAGGGGAACAAGGAGTGCTTGCGAATGCTTAAGTGTTCCCATCTGTAGGAGCAAATCCTGATGGTTTACTGAAGTCTAATGGCAGCTTCAAAGCATCCCTATCTGACAATCGCCCCCTGATCTCTCTTTCGATCGACCTATCCCCGTTTCAAGAATCTCAAGCAAACAGTCCGGATCAACTTTTGCAGCGATCGAACTTCCACATCACGTCGCCCAGTAGCGGAACCGTTTCACCGACCTGATTCCTCTCACGGTAATACTGAGCAGTCCCTAGACCGCTAATGAATAGGTAGGTGGGTGTTGCACTCCGCCGCCAGGACGCCCAGGAAGCAGGGGTAAGGTCAGCATTAAAAAAGTTCACTGTAAAACTGTCTCTTCCCCCTGCTTGAATGAGTGAAACAGTGCCATAACCCTGGGCTTGAGTCAAGGAGAATGTATAGAGAATACTACCGTTTGGATACTTCAACGTCGCGCTTGCAACGTTACCACCGGATAAAGACCGATCTGCGGAACTAAACTCCAGCTCAAACCCTCCATTGCCCACATCTCGATAAATGCTGCTGGTTAGATCGCAGGTTGCTGAACTTGGCTGTGCTGGAGAAGTAGCGAGAGCTACAGCTCCAACTTGCTGCTGCGAAGCCTGCTGTAGTAAAGGGGATTGGCAGGATACAGTAAGGAGAGTAACCGTCGCTGCTAATCCATAGAAAAAACTATATTTCATCGCTGTGACCTGAGAGATTGTGAGTATTTATAGAACGGAGAAAGCCTTTCTCGAATCCTGGCAGAAATTACAAAATTCTGACTGTAAATATTGCGATGTCCTAATGTGTGGGTTAAGCAGCATTGAAACAATAAACAGCTCTCGACCAGAATGTTGGGAGTTTGTGACATTCACATTGCGACGCACTGGATCAAAGGCTATTGAGGATTTGTGCCCTTCCACGAAAGCTGCAAAATGAACGGGTACTAACCATCATTTCAATGGTAAACGTGCCATTTTGCAGTTCAAGAGAAATAGGAGAACCATCATAGGCAGCGAGATTCCAGGGAATCAGCTCCTGCCCCTGAATGGAACTGACTTCACGAATGGTTAAATCCGGCTTAAGCGTAAAAATGTACTTTCCCCGCTCTTCAACAATCAACAGGTCATATCCTTGTGACGTTGGCTGGACGGCTGCAAAAAAGATGGGGTTACTCCGTTCAGAACCATCTGTACTAGAACATTGCACCACCTCTGTGGTCGCGGTCGCGGTTTGTGTAATGGCATTGAAAGTAATGGCTAAGCAGGCGAGTAGACTAATCAGCAGAGACGATGGTTTGAACTTGAACTTCAACATAATGAGTCATTCATAGGGTTATGGTTCTATAAATCGGAGATACGGTACAAGTAGATTGACTTTGACGGGTTGTACTCGCTTTGCCTTAACTTGGTAGATTCCCTCAATCCGCGTAGGTTCCTTAGCAAGCCCCCTGCAATCCCGCCCGATCGCTGCTCCTAAGAAAAGCGATCGCCCTCCTTGCTACCCTGCTGCCCTGACTAGGCAAACTGCGAAGGTAGTGCTTACTCAGTCATCCTGCAATCGATTTTTTGCCCAAGTGAACCTACAATCGCTTCTGATACTCGCTGGCTCCATTGCTGAAGAGCTGCAACTGCTGCGATGGCGTCTCAATATCGTTGCTCCCTCTGTCTTTTTGGCTTTTAGCAGTGCTGGCAGGAGTGGAGCTAAGAAGAGGGTGGGGTAGGGGCGTGGGAGTCTATCAACGTCCACGTTGCTACTCAGGTGTTTCCCAGATTCCCTGCTCTTTCAGCAGTAGCTCTCTCCCTCGGTAAACCTCTAAAGTCCCCTCATGAGTTACAAGGTAGCGATACTGTCCACTATGGAACTGATACCCCACGAAACGACAGGGAGTGATTCCATCCGCACAAATCGTGTGAACTGTAGTTCCGTTTAGACGAATCATCTCACCGAAGTTGAGATTTGTTCCAACGTAAGAAACATCGTCGCAAATAGGACCGTCGTTGGCGCAATTGTGAATTACTGTTACTTGGAAATTCTCAGTTCTTAACCGTTGGGCTTGAGCTTGAGCAGGAAGGCAAGTGGCAGTGGCAGTCAGTATTAGAGCCAGTAGAGCAACTTTTGTAAAATGCATGAAATACAGCAGGGGAATGCTACGGTTGTTTAATTTTCCCCTGCTGCTGAGGAATATCTCGAAGGTTTACTGAAACCTGATAGCAGCTTCAAACAATCTCTATCTGGCGATCGCTCTCAGACGGCAGAATACAGGGGTTTCGACTAACGAACACCCTTTGATGATTTGCGATCGAAGGCAGTAGTCAGAGTCTCAAGCCGAAACACGCTTCCCGTTACCCTGCTGCCTTGCCTGGGCATTCTACAGTAAGGAGTGCCTTGCCCTGGAAGCAATTTATGCGAATTTCTATTTTTCCGATTATCACTGCTCTATTCACGGCTCCCTTTCTAGGGACAGTACCTGTTCAGGCTCAATCGGTTCCTAACCTGCAACAGGGAATGCCTTATGCTCAGGCAAGACAGCTCATTTTGAATGCAGGATGGAGTCCCAGCTACAACGCTCAAGAGTCGAATCCCTTTGGGTTGTCCTCTAAAATCACTTATTTTCGGGGACTGGGTTATACGGAGATTGTGGATTGTGCTGGGACAGGAATGGGCTTATGTCGGTTTGAGTTTTATGGCAATCAGGGGCAAACGCTAGCAGTCAGTGTCGGGCAGGGGACGCAGACGGATGTGGTGTACCAATGGTGGGTGGAAGAGTAGCTTATAGAAGCGCAAGCGATCGCTATCTGTGGTGAACTGCGATCGCTGCCAAAGATATAAGCAAATACCAGCGTGGTAATCCCTGCGATCCGCCACAGGCGGATGGCTTAGATCGATCCGCCACAGGCGGCTGCGCGAAGCGGTCGCTTGCCTTGATGTTCTGTTGCTAGTCTCAGAATCATGACTTCATCTTCCCAGTCTCAACCTGAATGGCAGCAGTGGGCAAACGTTTCGCTCTCTAGCAGGATGAATCTACCAGATGTACCGGGGATTTATGCCGTGATCGATGCGGCTGGAGAAGTTTGGTATGTGGGTAAGGCAAGCAATCTCAGAACTCGTTGGGGTGGACGCTCCCATCATCGCTATGGGCAACTGAGCCGCCAAAATAAAAAGCGGAATTACCAGATCTACTACTGCCCCTATTTGCTGGGGGAATTGGACTTTCAGGAAAAGCACTATATCCCTGTTTCATCACTCTAGAAGGAGTAAAATAGGGACAAGTTTGCTGAAGGCGAGCCAGGGCAATGGTTGCACCCCGTGAAGCAGTCACTACCGTCACGTTCATCGACAACTA
>NZ_JAMPLI010000038.1:0-48161 GCF_039962475.1 Leptolyngbya sp. GB1-A1
CTATCTCCGATTGAACTCTGTTGGTCGAAACTCAAGCAGTTTCTTCGCTCAAAAGCGGCTCGCACCGATCAAGCCCTCGACCAAGCGATGACGGAAGCAGTTCAGTTCATTACTGAAGATGACGCCATTGGTTGGTTCAATCACTGTGGTCTATTCACATGAAATTTGCTGTAATGAAGGGAAGACTTGCTTGTGTCGTTGTGAAGGGGCTGACCTCCAACCCTGGTCACCCAAATCGCCTGCCCTCATTCTGCTGCGTTTGCACAATAGCGAATCAGCCAGCACTCGATTCATCCTACTGAACAAAAAGATTGATGAATTGGCAAAAGAGATCCGGCTGCGCCAACGAGCGGAAGAAGCGCGTGCTCAACTGCTGGTGCAAGAGCAACAAGCACGTGCAGAGGCTGAGCGGCTAAATCGATTAAAGGACGAGTTCTTATCGACCGTTTCTCATGAGCTACGAACCCCGCAAATGCCATCCTGGGCTGGTCTCACCTCTTACAGACAACGAAGGTAAACGAAGCAAGGCTGCATCGGGCGTTAGAAACGATCGAGCGCAACGCCAGGTCTCAAGGGCAGTTGATTAATGATCTGCTTGATATTTCCCGCATCATTACGGGCAAGATTCGCCTCAACGTGCAAACCGTCCAGCTATTGCCAGTGATTGAAGCAGCAATTAATACGGTGCGCCCTGCTGCAAATGCCAAAAACATCCAGCTACAAACGGCGCTTGATCCAACTTCGGGTCCTGTGTTGGGAGATCCTGAGCGGTTACAGCAGGTCGTCTGGAATTTGTGAGCAATGCGATCAAGTTCACTCCGCAACAAGGACGAGTTCAGGTTTGCCTGCAACGCATTAATTCTGATATTGAAATCGTGGTGGTGGATAACGGTCAAGGCATTAGTGCTGAATTCCTGCCCTACGTCTTCGATCGGTTTCGTCAGGCGGATGGTTCTACAACCCGGTCTGTTAGTGGGTTAGGGTTAGGTTTAACGATCGTCCGTCAATTAGTGGAATTGTAGGGGGGGGACGGTGCAGGCTGAAAGTCCAGGAGAAGGACAGGGCGCTACGTTTACTGTAAAGCTGCCCCTAATGGCAATGATTTCGACAGCGATGGAACCAGAACGGGTACATCCTGTGAGCGGAGGCAGTGTGCCGTTTGACGGCTCCCCTCGGCTCGATGGATTGGGAATACTGATTGTGGATGATGACGCGGATATGCGAGAGTTACTGAGCCATATGCTTGAATTGAGTGGGGCAGAAGTCATCGCTGTAGCATCAGCAAACGAAGCAATCTTGGCGCTGACTCAATCCTCACCCCTGCCAGATATCTTGATTAGTGACATTGGGATGCCCGACGAGGATGGTTACGCTTTGTTGCGTCGAGTTAGAGCACTGAAACCCGAACAGGGAGGACGAATTCCTGCAATTGCCACACTATCAACTATTACTATCCGACTCAACGATCGCCAGAAGCTGCTGGAGCAGTTTTTCGGCTTCTGCACATTTTTTGGGTGTGAGCTTTGCTTTCCTGAGTTTGCTCATTGTGGTTTGCAGTGTCTCCTGGAATTTTGTAGTTGGGTCTGAATCTTGTGCAGAGTGACTAGATTTTGGTTCAAGATACGATCGCACTGCTTCTGCAATTTGCTCCCTTGTCCAGCTAGAGGCAGTCGCCTGCTCCAGTAATACCTGGCGCTGATCTTTATCCGTAATTCGAGCCATCAACTTGCCTGCACTATAAGGTAGCTGCCCAGCTCGAATCGCATTTTGTACGTCCAGAGGCAAATTCAGGAGAGGCAGTCGATGCTGAACAAAAGACTGCCAACTAAATCGTCCCAATCCCTCAAAAGCGTACTCAACCTCCCACAGAACTCGCTCGAACATCACTGCATCATCGCTGTTGTTCATCCACTGGGAAAGTTGTTCGTTCAGTGAGGTCAGCGGGACCATACCCACACCCGTGTGGGAAGCATGGTTCTCTTCACCTCTGCGTTTACGGTGCTGCTGGTGCAGTCGGTATAGCAGCCGCGGAATTTCCGGCGCTGGAACTTGAAGCTGGAGTGCCAGCAATTCAACGATCGCATGAGTCTCCTCAACTGCATTGAGGTCTTCACGGTTCAAGTTTTCAATTAATCGGATCTGAGCAATGTCAACTTCCTTCCACTGCTGCACCTCTTCCGATGTCAGAATACGGGCACGGATTTCACTCAGCCCTGCTGCCTCTGCTGCTAGGTAACGCCGTTCGCCGAATACTAACTCATACCGGAATGGTTCCTGTGCTGCCGGAAGTGGCTTGAGCAGAACAGCTTCCAGCACACCGTACTTCTGCACTGAAGCGGTAAGCTGGGCCATTTTTGCAGCATTAAAAGATTTACGCGGATTCTTATTGCTGCGCTGAATTTGATTAAGCGGAACTTGACACTCATCCGGTGCTAAAACCGGAGCAGAAGCAGGAGCGGGAGAAACATCATAAAGAGAAGACAAGCCACCGAGCGATCGAAGCTCTCGGTAGGGACGTTCAGATTTTGCAGCTTTAACCATCGTGACTATTTAACGAGAGTTGTTTAACGAGAAGATGGGGCAGGATTTTTTATCGACGGGCAGGTTGAGCTTTTGCTGCTTTACTCTTACCCACACGGGTGTGGGTAGCAAGAAGCGAATTTGCAAGATTCTGAATCGATTGCGAAGCAACATGCCGGCGATCATAGACCACCAAAGGTTGTCCGGCTTCTGAGGCATCCGCAAAGGCAGTCGCATTTGGAATGGGGTCAAATACAGTCCCAACCGTCGCAAGCTGTTCCCGCATTGCTTTGAGAACTCGCTGATGCTGACTTTTCGTTTTCGCGTGCTTTGTAGGAATGAAGCCAAAAATACTCAAGTCTGGATTGATCTCACGTCTGACCAGAGCGATCGTCTCCAGCAGTAAGTCAGTCCCAACCCAGGATTTATACTCGGTTTCAACCGGAACTAGCACTCCATTAGAAGCGGTCAGCGCAGATACACTGAGTAGCCCTAAACTTGGTGGGCAGTCAATCAGAATCCAGTCATAGCGATCGCGCAATGGTTCTAACATCGTTGCCAGCTTGCGCTCTCGATTCATAGCGGTGAACAGTTCAAGTTCTGCTTTACCGAGCCGTCGATTGGCAGGAAGAAGATCCATATTGTGAGCAGAGACGATCGCCTGCTCAAGAATTGCGCTCAGAGCTTCCTTGCTGCTGTAATTTCCCATCAGCGTGTCGTACACAGTCACGGGCAAGTCCCAAGGCTCAAATCCCAGAAAAACGGTGAGACTGCCTTGAGGATCAAAATCAACTAATAAAACTCTTTGCCCTGCTTGAGAGAGGGTATATCCTAAGTTCAGCGTTAGCGTTGATTTCGCTACGCCTCCTGCTTGATTGAAGATTGAAGTGATTACTGCCATATCTAACACTGGCGAGTGAATGTCCTCAATCCTACTGGAAAACGAATTGATTAGATCAAGAATTTTACTTTTCCCACGACAGTATCTAAAAAATTTTCTAATTTCTAATAGCTGGGTATGGAAGGAGGAATTAAAGCGACGTTGGCTTGGTTAAGTAGAGTATCGTACCCACACGGGTGTGGGTAGAGAAGGCAGAATCAGGGGTTGTGTCACAAAAACTGGTCAATGGTAAGGCAGACAAGCCCTGTTGTGTCTTCTTGCCCTTTGATGTCTACTCCTGCTCTGTTCAAAGGGCGGCACTTTCTGCCTGAAATCATCCTGCTCAATGTGCGGTGGTATTGGCGCGATGCCTTGAGCTATCGAGACTCAGAGGAGATGATGCAGGAGCGGGGCGTGGAAGTCGATCATTCGACGATCAATCGTTGGGTGCTGAAGTATGCCCTAGAGCTGGACAAACGCATTCGACCCCACCCAAAGTTAATAAACGACTCGTGGAGGGCGGACGAGACGTATATCCATATCAAGGGTGAGTGGAAGTATCTATACCCTTGCTGTTGATTTGGAGGGGAATACCCTTGACTTTATGCTGAGTACAAAGCGCGATGGCAAGGCAGCAGCACGATTTTTCCGTAAGGTGCTCAAAGGTCAGCACACTCAATTTCCACGAGTCATTACAGTGGACAAGAATGCCGCTTCCCCAGCAGCAATAGATGCTCTCAAAGCAGAAGAGACGATCTACTTCGCAGTTACCGCAAGGGTCGACCAAGGGACCCAATTAAGGCAGAGTAAATATTTGAATAACATCGTTGAGCAGGATCATCGAAACATCCAGTGCATCGTGAAGCTTAGGATGGGGTTCAAGTCGTTCAATAGTGCAAGAAGAACGTTGAGCGGGACTGAAGCGATGAGGATGATTCGCAAAGGACAAGTAAAAGGAATCGACCAAGGAGATAGTGTGTCTCAAGTGAAATTTATCGAAGCGATCTTTGGAATTGCTGCTTAAGGGAATGCAAACGTTACCGATCGTTTGTCCTTAACAAGTAATCCAGCCAGGTTGAGAATAATTTTCAATGAATCGGTAATTATCAGTGAAGTAAATTGCAGTAGAAACAAGACTGGCAATCACAATCAGCTTCAGAACGGACTTAGCACCAGCTTTAACGTTCATGTGCTTAGCTCCCTGGATAAAAGGCTTATGGAACTCATCTCAGAACATTTTTAGTTAACGACATCTGTAAAACGAACATAAAGTCACTTCTCAATTAACGCATCCGGTAAACGGCTCCACTCATTCCATGAACCGTCATAGTTGCGAACATTGGGATAGCCCAGCAAATACTTCAAAATAAACCAGGTGTAAGCCGATCGCCCACCAATCGCACAGTAGGGAAAAATCTCCTTATCCGGTGTAATCCCTCTACTAGTAAAGAGTTCCTGCAACTCACTCATCGATTTAAAGGTTCCATCCTCATTGAGTGTGAGGGTATGTTCCAGGTGAATGGCTCCGGGAATGTGTCCGGCTCGTTCTGTTCCTTCAGGCGGTTTCATTAAGAAGTACTCACCTTGGTACTCCTGCATCGTGCGGACATCCAAAATGACTTGGTTGGGGCGATCGATCACAGTTCGCATCTCATCAGCCAGTACTCGCAAATTCGTGTCCAAAGGTTTTGCTTGATATTCAACGGGTGCAAAGGTTGAGAACTCTGTGGCCACAGGACGACCTTCTGCCATCCATTTTTGATGTCCTCCATCCAGCACTCGCACATCAGCATGTCCAAATAGCTTTAGCAACCAAAATATCCAGGCTCCGGTTCCAGGATAGCTGCCATAGGCAACTACGGTTGTTTCGTTAGTGATGCCCGATCGCGAGAGCAATCGTTCAATGTGATTGACATCCAGATTTTGGCCTAAGTTTGGCAGAAGCAAATCAGTCAGGATATTCCAGAAAACTGCACCTGGAATGTGAGCTTCTTTGTAATGGTCTGGAGTCATTTCAACTTCGACAATTCTCACCTTGGGAGCATGGAGGCGATCGCCCAGCCATTGCGTGTCTACAACAACCTGTGAATCAGTTTTAGAGGTCATGAATCTCTCCTAAGTTGTTGTGTTGTTATCTTTTTTAGGAAAGACAATGTGCCCTACCCGATGAACCAGCGTTGTTGAAGCAGAGAACAGGGAGAATCCGAGTAGAGGATGAAAAATGGCTAGGGAAATTGGTAGCGAGAGTTGCGTGTGAATCGTTAGAAATTGCAATCCTAACAAAATCGGTAGGCTGAGGGTTAGCATTCGGATTCTTGGGGACATGGGAATCCAATACACCCAAACTAGAAGAACCAAAGATAATCCACTGTAACCTCGTACAAGCCAGACATGATTATTCCACCAGGCAGGGTTATCGAAATAAGCCAACCCAACTGTTAACACCTGAGCCACCAAACAAAGGTTAAACAGAACGGTAATGGCATAAAAGCTCGTGATAGCGGGTTTTAGAGAAGCTGGAGTATCTTCTGGTGTTGACTTGGCGATCGCATCGAATGAAGGTGTAGAGGGAGCCATAGATCTGTTTGCTCATTGAGAATGAATCAAGGGGTTTGTAGCAACCTTGAAATTAAATTAAACTGGCAATCAACTGTAGACTAGACCTCGATCGAGTACACTTTGCTGTATTGGCTCCCTGACAAGCTGGATAGACATAATGGAAATTCCTTTGCAGCCCTTGTTTCAAGCGATCGCAACAGCACAAGATGAAGCTGAGCTAAGAGGAGCGATGATGGCAAAACTTGGTGAGTACTTTGCCGCTACACGTTGGGGGTTAAGTTTTTTAGACCAGCTTCCTACTGTCGATGAAAATTCGCCATTAATGCTGAAACTAGCATTATCACTTGATTACAACCCTGTGTTGCGTTATCTAGTTCAACGCCATTCGACGGTTCACGAGGAAATGATCTTGCCCCATGGAGTATGGCAATCGATTTGTCCTCGCGCCGATCATGGACATGTCATGGCAGGTCCGATTGTCAATCAGGGGCAGTTAGTGGGCGGAATTGCTTTTACCCGCCATCGCGATGCTCCCGCATTTAATGCAGACGATCTAGCAGATTTGAGTGCGCTATGTCTTCATCTCTCGACACGGCTTGCAGAACTGCGTTCAAAACCTATTATTTCCGAACTGGCTAGCAGTAATGCAACGTCTTCTGTGGAGGATCGTCTGACTCTACGGGAAATGCAAATTGCCGAATTAGTTGCTCAAGGACTTACCAATGCTCAGATTGGTGCAGCCCTATGGATTACTGAACACACGGTGAAGCAAGCATTGAAGCGAATGTTTCGCAAACTAGAGATTTCATCACGTGCGGAACTGGTGGCACGAATTGCAAAATTCAGTAATAAACTTGCAGCATCCTGAGTAGTGGTTAATCTTTGACGTAATTGAGTGTTTATCTAAAAAGATTAGGTTCTACAACTTGCGGAAAACTCTCAAAGTTGCGCCGTACCCAATCCATTCCGACCTCGTTGTTCAATCTGATTCGTTGAGGCGTATTGGGATAGATCCGGCTGAGAATTCTGGCATCCTGTTCTACAACGACATCAATCAACTTCAGTAAGTTTCTCTTTAGTAAATGAGCAATTGGGGAGCGTGCCTGCATATACATCAGCACAAACACACGCGATCGCTCTACCGATTCAGGCAAATAAAAGTGGCATTCCTTCAAACTCAAAAGTTGATTGTCGCCATGCATCACACCCATGAACGGAAAGTAATTCTCTAGATGCGCTTCTAAAACCTTGGGTAATGCGAGTTGAGCTGGATTTTTGAGGATTTCACGCCAGGTCGCTTGTTTCCTGGGTTGCGCCAGATAAGCGTGAGAATGTAAACCCTGATCAATAAACTGCTTGACCTGCACTTCCTCAATCTCAAATAACTCCCGGTGGGTACCATTCTGGTGATTGTAGTCATGCATATTTAGCAACAAACTCAGAATATCCGTCGGTATGCTGCGCTCACCTGTTACGCCAATAAACTCATACTCAGTTGCAATCGTGTTCATTAAATCTGGAATTGGGATCTTCGGCTCATAACCCCCATAAGTCCAGATCAAATCCCCTTGAATTACCAATTCAAGCGGTGACAGCAAAGATTTTGTTTGTTTATTAGAGCCCGGTAATACCGTGCAACCCTTACGATCGAACTCTAGGGCATGAAACGGACAGGCAATGGCACTACTGCCATCGGATTGAGTGATGCACCACCCCTCTGAAAGCATTGCTCCCATGTGAGGGCAGGCGTTGGGGAGGGCAGTAATTGTGCCCTGAGAATCTTGCCAGAGGACATAATCTTGCCCCAACAAGGAAAACTTCCGAGGTTGATTCAGCTTCAGCATAGAACGATGCGCCAACAGCCACGGAGAACCTTGTAATTGCTCCATAATCGTCAACCCTTAACTTACTAATTAATTAGTAAGTCTATCAAAAGCTCATCTGAGCGTCAATTTGGCAATGCCTAGTCTTTGCTAAGATGGCTTTGAACCGATAGTCATGAATTAAGGCTGTGAATCGAGCAGGAAAGCGAACAGCAAAATCAGTGCGTCCAGTGCGAGATGCTGAGGCAACACAGCAGCAAATTCTAGATGCTGCCGAACAAGAGTTTGCCCATCACGGCTTGAAAGGCGCACGGATGAGTGCGATCGCCCAAGCTGCTCAGGTCACATCTGCAACCTTGCACTATTACTTTGAGAACAAAGAGAATCTGTACAAAGCAGTTCTCCAGCGTCCTGTAGACGAAGTTCAAGAAATCCTGGCGCAACAAAAGTTTGATGCACTGTCTCCCGAAGAGGCGCTGAAGCAAATCATTCGCATTGCGATCGCCAACGAAGCAGCAAATCCTCAGCGACAAATGCTATGGTTTCAGGAATCGAGCCAAAATCAGGGGGCGTACTTTAAGGAGTGTAATGTGCTAACCCTGCACGGGTATCTCTTGAACGTGTTAGAGCGCGGTACTGCAGAAGGTTACTTCCGTCCGCTCAAGCCATTCTTGGCATTGACCCACATCTTAAGCGTTTGCTGGTTTTATTTCACGGTTCATGAAAATTGGAAGCATCTCACGCCAGACCTCGATCGCCTCAGTCCAGAGATGGTTGAAGAACACACTGAAGAAGCGATCGCATTTATTTTGGCAGCTATTCAGCGAAGGGATTAGGTTACCGGAGAACTAGCTTTAAAGAACGACGCACATAAGCCTCCCAGAACTCAGATGTTGGCTGGAAAATCATGGCATACAGCATGATGCCGCTCATCGTATCGAAAACCAGACCTGGACCTAAATCAGGTTCAATCTCAGAAGCGGGTGTTCTAATCGTGCCTGCTATTGGCTCTAAACTCAGGAATGCCTCATCTCAAATAATCTCAAACAGTGCGCTCTAAATGTTGTTCTCGGCGGTACAGGAAGAAGGGAAGAGAACAGGAAAGCCCAACGCCGAAGGTCAATCCAATATACAGAATGATCCAGGCGCGTGATATGTTTAACCGCTTCAATTCAATCCATACAAAGCAGAAGAAGGCGATCGCAGAAATCAATAAATCCGTTGTTAACCCTGCTGCAATGTTATTCGCAAACGCTTGTTGCAGGAAAAATGAGGGAGAAAGCAATGCTGACGGATCTTGCAGGAGCCAGAACCAGGGTTCAATTGAACCGGCAATGGTCAGTATCAGATACAAAACTTTGATACTGCTGAACGTGCGCGTCATTGGGAGGTTTGTTGTCTTCAACATGATGTTTATCCTTAATCGGTGTGCTTTCATGATGGAATAGGGAAATAATCAAAGCAATTACCTGCCAGGTAATCAAACTCATCTTTTGCAAACTTTGTGATGCAACAGCGCACCAATGCCTCAAATCCGACCCTCGACTCGTTTGGACTGCTTCTGAAGCAATGGCGTAGCCAGCGAGGATTTAGCCAGCTTGATTTAGCTGTGACCAGCCAGGTCTCCCAACGCCATATTAGTTTTCTTGAATCGGGACGAGCCAAACCCAGCCGAGAGATGGTGTTGCAACTGGCGGAGGTGCTGGAGATTCCGTTGAGACAGCAAAACTTGATGCTGACTGCCGCAGGATTTACACCCATTCACGCCGAGACTGATCTATCGGCTCCTGAAATGGCTTCTATCCGTAAAGCGATCGACTTCATGCTGCGACAACAGGAACCCTATCCGGCCATTGTGGTCGATCGCTACTGGAATCTACTGCTGACCAACCATGCTGCCAATCGACTACTGAATGCTTTCATTGCCCCAGAAGAACTGCAAGCCCGCTTCTACCGGGATGGAAAAGTTAACCTGATGCGGGCGATGTTTCATCCTCAAGGGTTTCGTCCATTTGTCATTAACTGGGACGATTTTTCAGTGCATTTGCTACAGCGCCTGCACCGAGAGACAATTGCTGAGGGAGAAAGTGAACAATCTAAAACATTACTGAACGAATTAATGAGTTATCCGGGCATTGCTGAGGTTTGGCAGCCTTTCACTCGAACAACTCAAAATGCCATGCTGCTGACTGTTCATCTCAAACGAGGGAATCTAGAATTAGAGTTTTTTTCAACGATCGCCACCCTCGGCACCCCCTACGACATTACCCTGCAAGAACTGAGGATTGAGTGTTTGTTTCCAGCCAATGACAGTACGGAACATCACTGGAAACAACTCCTGAAATCTTAGGAGTCTCAGGACTGTTGAGGACGGATGCTTTGCCTGGTCTTACTCTAGAATAGACACAGCTTGAGTTGTAGACCCAATTATGCAACCTGAACACAACCAACCCAACCTTCAAACCTGGCGGAGTAGAGCTACTCAATTTTTATTGGGTTCGCTCCTGGGATCTTTCTTGATCCTAGTTCCTCTCTCCTATTTCATGTACTTTACACCGGAAGCCGTTCACTTCATTCATTACATGGGTTCGGCCATGTTTGTGTTGCTGTGTGGAATATTCTCCACAGCGTTTGGAAATCGGTTTTTGCAAATTCTTACTAAACTGCTCGAATCAATGCCTACCAGTTGAAAGAATTGCAGCCCTAAGACCACTCAAACCTGTTGGTATCCGTCAGTCTGAGCTTCTAGCGTTGCGGCGCTCGGGAAAGCTTTTGATGGTTCATCAATTGCCAGAACCGCCAAGTGAATAGCCCTGCGACAACGGCGATCGCCACCGATTGCCCAATCCACAAGCCTACACTTCCCATCTGCAACTGAAAGCCTAATACATAGCCCACTGATAAACCAATTCCCCAGTATCCCAACACATTCAGCAACATTGGAATTTGCGTGTCCTGTAGTCCCTGAAGAGAGCCATAAACTGCTTTTTGAAAGCCGTCGAGAACTTGTGCGATCGCTGCAATCATCAATAGCGGAAGTGCAAGCGCAACAATGTTTGCATTCACTGGATTGGTAATGTCGATGTAAAGACCAATAATAAATTTAGGAAAGAAGAGAAATGCACTTGATACAGCAATCATAAAGATTGTAGTGACGCTCATACTCACCAATGCTGCTTGTTGAATGCCTGTGCAATCGCGTCGTCCTAACCACTGCCCAACTCGTACCGTTGTTGCATAAGAGATACCTAAGGGAACCATAAACACAACAACGATCGTTTGAAATACTATCTGGTGGGCAGCTAACACTTCAATACCTAACAATCCTATCCAGAAGGTAATCACCATAAAAAAGCCTGTTTCAAGTCCAGAGAACAACCCGATCGGTACACCCACCCAGGCTAGCTCCTTCAGGATGTAGGGTTTGACCCGATGCAGTTCTTGAAAAATGCGGTAGTGCTTTAAATTCTCGTTTGTTGAAATATACAGGGCTAAAGCCAGGAACATTCCCCACAGCGTAATTACGCTGGCTAACGCTAATCCTGCGATTCCCATCTTGGGAAAGCCGAATTTACCAAAGCCGAGAATATAATTCCAGACGATGTTGAAGGCGGTTCCTGATACAACAATGAGCATAATCGGACGGGCTTGAGACAAGGCTGAAACAGTTGCCCGCAGTGCCGCAAAACCGATGGCTGGAAACAATCCCCACAGCATAATATCCAAATAAATATTGGCAAGCTGAACAGTAGTTTCGGTTTGTCCTGTACGGCTCAAAAGGATATCCAGATGTCCGGTGAACAGCATCGTGGGAATCGCCACCAATACGGACAACCACAATCCCTGACGCGCAATTTGCTCAACGCGCGTTTTTTGCCCCGCTCCAAATGCTTCCGCAATCAGTGGACTGACTCCCATCGCAACACCACTCGCAGTCATCATGATGCAAAGAAATGTAATGGCTGCCAGCCCTCCAGCCGCTAAGACATCGGCTCCCATTCTCCCCATCATGACGGTATCAGCAAAGCCGGTCGCAGATTGAGCAACTTGAGCACTGGCAAGGGGAACCGCTAACTTAAAAAACTCGCGTACTTCAACTAGAAGATCGTTCTTTTGGATTTTGATATCCGTCATGATGAAATCTCCCCACTTCTCTAATCACTAAATTGCAGCCGATCGCGCCTCATCAACTTTCAACGTCGTTCCTGAAATGAATTTGGCATCATCTGAAATGAGAAATGCAACAGTTTTTGCCAGTTCCGCATAGGTTGCCGGACGACCCCACATCAAATCACTGGGAACATCCCATCCCGCTAATTCCTCCAGGCTATCTACCACAAAGTAAGGGGCAACACAATTCATGCGGATATGGTCGCCCCGATAGCGTTGAGCATACAGCTTGGTAAATCCTTCCATTGCCGCTCGCAGTGTGCCGCTAAATGGTGTTCCAATGGAGGGTTCTTGAGAGTCACAGGCAGAAATATTAACGATCGCACCACCGCCTTGCTGACGCATTGGCTCTGTCACCAGACGAGCTAATCGCACCACGCTCAAAAACAACATCTCAAAGTTCTCCAACCACAGATCATCAGAAATCTCTAACAAGTCAGGTCGGGGTGGATCACCAAAGCTGTTCACTACTGCATCAATTCGCCCAAACTGGTTCAGCGTTGTTTGTACTAAATTTTCCAAATCCTGAGCGTTGGATAGAGAACCCTGAACAGCAATCCCACCTAATTCTTGTGCTAAATCCAGGATGCTAGGGGATCGCGCAAACAACGAGACAGCATACCCTTGAGCGGCTAATTCTCGCGCACAACCTGCCCCAATGCCACGACTTGCTGCGGTGACAATGACAACTTGCTTGGAACTCATTGCTTTATCCTTTGTTACACTTTCATCAAAATATCCTTTGCCTCACTAGAAGAAAAAGCAGTATTTTGGCAAAACATTTGTGCTTGACCGGAATAAATGCTGAATGTTCTCAATCAACTTCCCGAACTGATCGCCTTTGTCGAAAGCGTAGAGTGCAATAGCTTCAGTGCGGCTGCCCAATCGCTCGACACTACTCCCTCCGCCATCAGCAAGCGAGTTGCCAAGTTAGAAGACCGATTAGGGGTAAGACTGCTGCACCGTACAACGCGATCGCTTAGCTTAACCGCAGAGGGAGCGGCTTATTACGAACGGGTGTCCCGCTTACTGAGAGAACTCGACGAAGCCCATGATCTGGTCATTTCCAAAGGCAAGCCACGCGGCAAGCTGACCGTCAGTACATCGTTGGATTTTGGGCAGTGGTTGCTCATGCAATCGATTCCAGAATTTTTAGCCCAATATCCAGAGATCCAGATTGACTTACGGTTGAGCGATCGCAGGCTTAGGTATCACTCGCTTACTTGGTTTTCAAGTGAAACAAGAAGTTGATCAAGAGCAACTAATTCTGCTGTTTCCCAATCAATCATTTCCTGGTCTTGCAGTTCATGCGCTGTTTACTCATCAGCGTAATCTGTCGCCACGAGTTCGAGTTTTCCTTGAGTTTCTGAATGGTTATTGCAGACAGTTTTTGGGAGAGATGGAGAAGAACTTGAAGAAGATGGCATGAAGAAGATAGAACCAATCAGAAATAGAACGCCCTCCGATAAGTGCAGCAGAGACATAAATGAAAAATGTTGAGCAGCCTCAAACATTGAATCAATGAGAAACAGGCTAGAACCAATCAAAAATAGCCAACTTGCAATTAAGATTCGCTTTTCCACGCTACTTCTCCTGATTGCCTTGGATAACACCTTGTTAAAAAATCGATTACAATGACACATTAAGGGAATCTACAAGCCCTGGAATACTTGAATTTTGCCCGTTTGTCAAAATCTTGCTGTCAGTTTTGGAATGACTCAAAACTCTTATGGCAAAAGCATCCCAGGTTAGTAGCACCTCTCTACCTAAATCAGACATTCCCATCCCGGTGATGTCTAGTGAATCGCTTGGCTGGCAACCCCTGCTGGTTGAGGAATTTCAGCAACCGCCTGGGGGAACCGATTTACCAGAAGCCTGGGTTGGGCATTCCATCGCGCTTTGTTTGGCTCCTCGTCCCCATCGCATTCATCAAATGGTGGGCGATCGCTGTTACACTGGACTCTACTCTAAAGGCGATATCTCCATTACTCCGGCAGACATCCCTGCATCCTACCGTGCCGAAGGGGATGATCACTATCTCCACGTCCTAATGCCTGCCCAGTTTCTGCAATCCGTTGCCCAGGAAGCAGCAGTTAACCCTGATCGCCTGGAACTGGTGACAGAATTTCGGGTGCGCGATCCTCAATTAGAGCAAATTCTGCTGCTGCTAAAAGCAGAACTCTACAAAGGAGGTGGTGGAATTGGGCGGCTCTATGCTGAATCGTTAGCTAATGTGCTAGCAGCTCACTTGTTGCGGGAGTATTCCAGCGATCAACCTCGTGTCACACAGTACGAGGGAGGATTGGGCGATCGCAAACTTCTACAAGTCTCAGAATACATTCATGCCCATCTGGACCAAGACATCAAATTAGTTCATCTTGCCGATGTTGCGTCGGTGAGTCAGTTTCATTTCAGCCGTTTATTCAAGCAGTCTACAGGAATCTCTCCACACCAATATTTGCTGCAACAGCGAGTGGAGCGAGCCAAGCAGTTGTTAAAAACATCGCAATTGGCGATCGCAGAAGTTGCGCTTCAGTGTGGATTTAATAGCCAGAGCCACTTGGGTAAGGCGTTTCGAGAAGCAACCGGCATGACTCCTGGTAATTACCGTAAGTACTAAATTAAGAGCGTTATTGCCAGCTAACTGAGGTAAGAACTGCTAAAAAATATAGTTGGTCATTCTAGGATTTTGGGTTTGATACAAAACTATTCAGCATAGGTTGGTGTGTTGTAATTCGCTTCAACAATTTCAAAACCTGCTCGCGTTAGTATTCCCTCGATGATCCATCCATAAGTACTATGCTCTTCACGTACATGTATCTCAAAGTCTTTGGTTGCCCACCTTTCGCCGTCTGATTTGGCAACCTGTTTGATTCAGTTATTGATTGACGATTCATAATCTGCGGGTGCAAATGGGAGGATGACATCTCGCAAATAAAACTTACCGTTCGGCTTCAGCATCGTGGCAATTCTCAAAAAAGCCGTCATCTTCCAAAAATCGGGCAGAATGTGAAGTGCATTTTTGGTGACGACGAAATCGGCTAATTGATCTGGATGCTTGCAGCTCAAAAAGCCTGCTTGATGAAACTTGATCGTGGTAACGCCTGCTTATTGGGCTTTGTTTTGAGCATAAGTGAGCATCGCTTTCGAGATATCAACCGCATGAACAGAAGCTCCTGTAAGCGCAGATTGAATGGCAAAGTTACCTGTACCCGCACCTAAATCGATAACTGTATGTTCTGCAGCAATTCCTAATCGTGATGAATGAACGATTGTAGTGCCCTTTCTGCATTCTCTCTGGGAATTGAAACGCCTCGACTTGGCAAAAAGCGAGTTACTTCAGGATCAGCCCAGATGGATACAAGCGCCTCCAAATCTAAGAATTGAAGTGGACGCATCGTAAAACCGTCAATTTGTAAGACGGTTGGATCAGCAGGATTGCTCATTGCTATATTCCAAACATCAATCACACCTTAACACTGCTGCCTCAATCCATCGCTTAGGCAGGAGTTGTCAGGCACAGCAGGGTTTTCAACAATGTTAAGCTAGCTGTTAAACCGATGTTGTCAAGTAGTACTTGACAAGTTGTTTCTTAGGGATGTAAAGTAATACTTGACAGCAAATAGGCGAAAGGATGAAGAATCGGCTGAAAGAGCTTCGACAATTACGCCAATGGTCACAAGCCGACCTCGCCAGAGAACTAGAAGTAAGCCGTCAAGCGGTCAACGGGTTTGAATCGGGTAAGTTCGACCCAAGCTTGGATATGGCGTTCAAAATTGCCAGTTTGTTTCAGGTCTCGATCGAAGACGTTTTCATCTTTGAGGCAAAGAATTCAATGCAAACATTATTTGAACGAGTCAAAAATTTCTTCGGTTTTGAGTTTGGGTTTGAGCGGTTCACAGAACAGGCAATTCATGCTATCACCTTCGCTCGAAACGAAGCCCTACGGTTGCAACAGTCGGCACAGGGCACAACTTCGCAGGAACCGCAGGTTGAACCAGAACATTTGCTAGCTGGCTTATTGGCTGATCCAGCAGCAACGTCTGCTCAATTACTGCAAGCGAATGGTGCAACACTGAGAGCCATAACTGATGAGCATAGTTTTGAACCAGGTGAGAATCTCAAATTGAGTTCACAAAGCAAGTTTGTCCTGGAGCTTGCTTTACAGGTCGTTCGGCTTCAGGGCAAGAAGTCGATTGGCACAGAACATCTTTTATGGGGTTTGATGCGGCTAGCTGATACCGATAAGACCATTCAGACTGATTTGTTTCACCGTTACGGAATCAATCTTGAAGCTTTGAATCATCAACTCATAGAAGTCATTTGAGATGGGTACAAATGATGTGAGCGCAGAGTGCGATCGATCCTTGTATTTGAGTGATTCATTCACTCAGGCATACCAGCGTTGCCTCCAGGAAGGATTTTCTCAGGGAGGAGGTTACGTCCGCGATTCAGTGAATGCGATGAGTGCGTGGTCGTTTGCGTTGGAGAATATCACGATTCCTGTAGACCTCTGGTATGACGGTTTAGATACCAGTCCTGTTCACTCCCCCGATTTTAGCGTAACCCTCGCTGCTCACTTGCCACAGGCTACCCATATCCTTGATCCTAATGAGGGAGGCTCCATTCTGTGGACGCGATCGCACGATATTCTATCAAAGCTGAAATCCTATGTGTCAGTATGAATAGCACGATCATTGATGTTGTCGCCTGGATTTGCATCAGGGATAGACAGGTTTTATGTGCCCGGACAACGGGCAACGATGTGCTCTATCTGCCCGGTGGAAAACGGGAGAAGGGTGAGTCTGACTGGGAGGCATTGCGCCGAGAGGTTCAAGAGGAACTCAATGTCAGCCTGATCGCTGAAACCTTAACAGAAGTAATGGTCGTGCAGGAGGTTGCTCATGGCTACACAGAACCAACTCAGGTGACGATGCGCTGCTTTGGGGCAGACTACAGGGGTGAAATCATGGCAGATTCTGAAATTGAAGCGATCGCGTGGCTGAGGTACATAGATTTAGACCAATGTGCTCCAGCTACGCAACGGGTACTGGAGTATTTGTATAAGCAGCAATGGATTGATTAGGCGCGATTACCCCGTAGGGGGAACTGCTTCGCATCGCTTACAAGCGGTAGCTACTCAACATCATCCGCCGTTTCGACCAGCACCAACTCTACGTTTGGATAACGGTTTATCGCTTCCACCAACCAGTCAAAAACCGTGGGTCCCTTTTCTCTCAGGGCTGCTCGTAGTGCCCAGGCGGTTTTAATTAACGCAGTAGGAGGACAATCCCGTAACTGTTGCAGCAGTTGGCGAACAGTCTCGTCATAACCTAAAGCTGCTCTCGCATAGTCTACTTCTCGCCATACTAATCGGAATGAATCAGGTAAGCATCCATAATCACCTCGAAGTACAGCATGGAAACCATCGAGGTTCTTATCCCAGGGTTGTCCTGCCAGCAAAATCTGTTCCACTTGGTTGTAGAATGCCTCCAGTGTGGTGGTGCGACGACCATCAAGAATATACTCTGGTTTTAACTCATTGACTGTATGCAATAACCAGCCTTTCTTCCTCAACTCAAATGTTTGCTCTAGACAAAGTTCATTCTTGAATACAACCTCCTCAGAGCTTACTAAGTTCATTCCTAATCGTGTCAGAAGATTAATTGATGGATGATTGCGGCTATCTGTGATGCCAATGACTTTCGTAATATTTCCAGGTTCGAATAATGAGCAAAGCAATGCTTGAATCGCTTCTTTTGCATAGCCATTACCTTGTTCTTCTCGATGTAGCGTAAAACCAATTTCTACTGTTGTTGTATCGTGCTCACTTACCTGTATCCCAATATCACCAATCAGTAGATTGGATTGCTGGAGAGCGATCGCAATTTGAAACCATTCCCCTGGAATTCCAATTGGAACTGTACTCATTTCATTGATGAAAGCGATCGCCTCATTCTCTAATAGCATTGACCAACTTTGGAAGCGGGCAACCTCAGGGTCATGCCGGTAGGCAAGGAAGCGATCGAGATCAGTCTCAGTAAAGCGCCGAAGCGTCAGTCGTTCAGTTTGTTGGGGAAGAAAGTGTTCTGGAAATGACATCGCTCTTCAGCATCCTGATGACTACGAGTAAACCACACGAAACCGCTCGCAAACCAGCAGCATTTGAGGAGTGGGCTGCTTACCGATTTGGGGTAATCCCCGTGAAAAATACCTCCAATGTTCCTCTCTCCAGGATTCCAGGGAACGGTCATCCTCACCCTCTTCATAGGCAAACTGTGCGTCCACCTCATTAAATGCTCGGAGTGTTACTTCTGTCGTTTCAATAATGCAAAGAGGGCGATCGCTTCCATCCAGCACAATTGTTTTAGAACCTATTTTAGGGGGTTCGCTACTCTCTGCTTCCCATTCCCATACGGTTGAACACGCTGCCATTTTAACTCCTTTGAGAGTTAAACTTTGAATTGTTGTAACGCGATCGTTCGATAAGATTCTTCGTTAAACCCCATTACCATTTGTACTGCGAGAGCAGGCTCCTTGGCATTTAAAGCTTCTTCAACCATTTGCCAGAGGAGTTCCCGTTGCTCGAAGCGATTGGGCATTGTTTCTACAGCCTCGCGCGAAAATTGTGCGGCTTGGTTAGCGCGGCTCGTTTCCCCCTGAAAGGCATAGGCTTGAGCAATGAGGAACCAGTTATAAGCCTTCAAGTTAGGAGACTGAAGATCAGCGTTGATTTGCCCCGCCTGTAGCAACTGTGAGATAGATGGATTTTGGACTCCCGAAAGCACGAAATAAAAACGAACTGCATCATTCAAGGCTTGTTCTCGCTGGCTATCATTAGGAATCGTTTCCGCAATTTGCTGAAGTCGAATGACAACGGCTTGTGCCTGAGCGTTTTGACCTGTGGCATGATAGTTCACCACCATTTGAGCCAGCGTGGAAATGTATCCAGCTTGGTGGGGCTGATTCTGGATAATCTGGAGGGCATAGGCTGGGTCAGAAGATGCTGCTGCAACTGCAATGCGTCCAATCATCCAATCCTGTTGAGCAGGTTCCAGGCTTTGTGCTAGGGTCAAGGCGGCTTCTGCAGTTTCCTGCATTTGCGGTTCCGCGCCTATAGTTGCATAGGCTTTGACGATCGCCTCCATTCCTCTAAGCTGCTGCAATGGTTCTGTAGCGGTGCTGTTAACTGTCCTTAAACCCGACAGCATTTGCATCGCTTCTTCCTCATCCCCCGCAAGGAAAAACATTTGAGCCACTTCAGCCATCGGCACTACTGTCCAGAAGGGGAAAGATGACGACCGCTCACTTCCAGGAAATTGACTGATCAGATTAAACGCGCCTTCTGCCGCTGCTTGTGCCTCCTCACGCTGTTGCAGTTGGGCATATAATCGGGCAATCGTTCCCAGATACCGCACCTGTTCTCGCACCGAATCTTGATTCTGAACCTCTAGAGTTTTAGCTGATTCAAGCGCCTCATTTAACACTGCCCTGGCTCGATCGGATTCATTGAACGCCAGATAATCCTGAGCAATCTCTAGCAACAATCCTGCGTTAGAAACGGTGACGTAGGTATTGCGATCGTAAAAGATAGTCATTTTATCCACAGTGCGAGCTACAGCCAAAGCTTGATCTAGCATGGCGATCGCATCTTGAGGTTGATTAACCTGCCGGTACTGTTGAGCGATCGTTTGCAGTGCATTGACGCGAGCCTGTTCCTGAAGGACATTTGCAGCTTGCATTGCCCGATCATACTGTTTTGCTTTCGCCGCTTGCTGAACGATCTGTTGCAGGGCTTCTACTTTCAGGTCAGGCATATCGCCAAAGGGTTGCAGGATTCCATCTGGCACCTGTTGCGTAAGGGCGATCGCTTCGTTATACCGCCCAACATCGGAGTAGACGCGGGCGATGATGACTTTGGCATGAGCCTGTTCATACCCGGTGAAGCTGTTGGTAAGAGCTAGAGCGCGATCGAAGGCTCCGACCTGGGCGAAGTGACCTGCCCACTGAGCGAAGACCTGCGATGGCTGCATTTCGGTTAGCTCATAGGCTTCGGAAAGAATGCTGACGGCGCGTTCTTTTGCTCCAGCTTTAGCATAGGCAAGAGCGACTTCTATCCAGAGCTGAACTCGGCTGCTTGGCTCTGGAATCTGACTGGCAATCTGGTAAGACAGGTCAGTCTTGCCGCTGCGCCATGCCCACCGCGCTAGGGTTGAGAGCAGGGATGATTTTTCGTTAGGGTCTGTGATCTTTTCTGTGAATGCCAATGCATCTGTGAAGCGATCGGTGTTGATATAGCTTTTGAGAATGGCATCGCGTGCTTGGTCGCCGTAATCCTGTATAGATTGGCTGAGGGCAATTGCCTCGCTGACCTGTCCTTGCTCAACCAGATAAGAGACCACAGGAATTAAGGCTTGGTCACGGGATGGAGCAAACTGAATTTTCTCGGCAAATTGCTGGGCTGTCTTAATCTGTCCGGCATTCAAATAAGCTTGGACGATTGCAACTTCCGCATCCGTCCTTACAGGCACACAGCACCCTAATGAAGGCAGGGAGTTATAGCTCATGCGGTTGGTGATAGCGATCGCCCAATCGTACTGTCCCAGTTTTGCTAACTCTGCTGCAATGGTGGCAAAGAATTGGTCAAGGGTAACGGAATTGGAGAGGAGCGCGGTGATTTGTTCAGCCTGGAGTAAGGCTTCTGTCGCTTGAGCAACTTGACCATTGGCGGCATTGCGCCGGGCTGCCCGAATTAGCTCCCAGGCTTGAGCAGCAGGGCTTGACTGAGGACTGACTTGGGCGATCGTAGGGACAGAATGATCCCCTGACAAGGCAGACAAATTTGGAATTGCTTCTGCGGCAGCAGGTACAGCAGCAAACAAACTGACAATGATGGGCACCATCCAGGGCTGCATGACAGATCTCTCTGATTCTACGGTGGTTTCAGATGGAAAATGGAAGAGCATTATTCGCAATTACACTAAAGCATAGATACATCATTTGAGAGGCTTTTTGAAATGCTTTGCGATTTTTCTAGGAACTCATACTGAGTAGTTAGGCTTCATCAGCAGTAAGATTAATTCCAGAATGGCTTTTAGATTTAGGAAGGACATTGAAGTGTATCGCGCAAGTCTGGATGATGGGTGAAATAGGGAGATAACCAATTGCAGCCCTGCTTTAATAGGCCTGGCAATTCAGGCACTTGCCAGTGATGGATCGTATTGTTATTTCCAACGGTGAAGATTGTTTGACCATCTTTGCTGAAGCTGATGTTGTGTGTGCCCTCAGAAACACTCATATCGCTCAGCAACTGTCCATCTAGTGTCCACAATCGCAGCTCAGTACTAGCCAGGGTGGCAAAGCTGCGGCGATCGGGGCTAAATGCAATTCTGAAGATAGAATCGGTGTGTCCTGTAAAATCGCTGAGGAGCTGTCCCTGGCGGCTCCAGACTTTGATATTGCCGTTCATCCCTGTGGTCACAAAGTATTGTCCATCGGGGCTGAATTCGATCGAGTAGGCATCTGGTTGGGTTTGCTCTAGCGTTTTAACAAGCTGTCCCTGAGCTGTCCAGATTTTGATTGTTCCTTCTAAGCCAGTTGTGACTAGGTGTTGATTATCTGGGCTGAATTGCAGAGCGATCAGAGCTTGATCGTGAGCTTTGAAGCTTGCTTGTCTTTGCCCATTAGAAGACCAGATTGTTAGGGTGCCAGTGCCATCGGCTTGTCCTGCTGCAATCCATTCTGCATTGGGGCTAATCCGCAGTGCGTTAATCGATGACGTAGAAGAGAGCCGAGTTTGTAGCAGCACCTTTCCCTCACGATTCCAGAGATGAATCTGGTTGTCGGTGGTCGCAGCGGCGATATGGCTTCCATCTCGGCTGAGGGCAAGGGAACTGACGTAAGGAAGGCGACCCTTCAGTTCTTGCAGCAGTTGTCCCTGCGGATTCCACAGGCGAATTAGCCCTTCCTGTCCGGCGATCGCAATCACCTGCCCATCCTGGCTGAACTGTGTTTGCAGGTAGGATTGTCCGGAGGTATCTAGTGTTGTTAGTCTCCGTCCTGCGGTATCCCAGAGTTGGGCTTTGCCCTCGGCACTGATACCAATCACGCGATCGGCTGCTCCGTTGACATCGGTGGATGGCATAAAGTCAGACGAAGTTCCCTGTAGTGGGTAGTAATTGAACGATTGCAGGTTCCATTCCTGAATCGTTCCAGCGCTTGAAAACGTGAGCAGACGATTACCCTCTGGAGAAAACCAGGCGTTGAGAATTCTGCCCTGCCCTTGCATCATTGAGACGATTGGCTTAACCGCTTTAAGCTGTTGACCCAGGTAAATCTTGCCAGAGAAATCGCTAAAGATAAGGTGATTACCCTGAGGACTGAGATGTAAATTCGCTTCCACTGGCGTAATGGTTTGGGATTTGGAACGGTTACCAGGAACCCTGGGAGTTTGTTGTTTTCCCTCAGGTGTCCAGTAGGTTACGTCTCCATTAATTGTGATCGCTACGATTTCGTTGCTCGAGAGGAATTCAGCATCCGCGATCTGTGAATGTGCGACATTGCCATTGCCCGGAATTTTGATTTCACCAAACCGATCGCCGCTCAACGTCCACACTTGACCAATACCGTCCATCCCAACCGTTAGCAAATGCTGATTGTTGGGACTCCACTGCATCTTCAAGTGAGGAGAGGCTTTGAAGCTAGCTAACGTTTGACCGCGATAGGATGCAATTTTTACATTGCCCCGCTCATCGATCGCCGCTAAATATTGCCCATTTGGACTGAACTGCACCGCATGAATATTGCCCTCAAACCCCTCCAGCTTAAACTGGTAGCGTCCCTGAGATGACCAGACATCGACTGCCTCAACACTAGCCGCCGCCAGCCGCTCATTATCAGGACTAAATGCCAGACCGAACACCGGACGATTTTGAGGTTGTTGAAACTCTTGCAGACGATGCAAAGCAGTTCCCCCTTCGGGGTAATCGCCCTGTCGATCCCAGACGCGAATTTTACCGTCAAAGCCGGAGGTTGCGAGCAATTGACCATCTGGGCTAAACGCCATCTCCAGTTCTGTGCCACCATGATCACCCAACGTTGCAATCTGCTTTCCCTGAGTTGTCCAGAGTTGAGCAGCAGCATGAACTCCTGCGGAGGGAGACGCAGAAGCTACTGCAACGAGTTTTCCATCAGGACTAAATTCCACCGCCCCCAGGTTAGCCGGAAAACCTGTTACCCGATTCTGTTCGCGAATCTGGCTCAAGACCTGATGCAGTGCTCGAACGGGGCTGATCGCTGGATACTCAGCCCAGGGACGATTGCCCCTCACCAACTGGTTTAGCGCCTGCCCAGCCTTCATCGCAGAAACTAGAGCATCCAGTTCAGAGGTTTCAAACTGTCGTAAAACGGTCATTCCCTGCCGTTCCAGCCGTGTGCCTGCTAGGGCAGTTTGCTGTTTTTGCAGGGCATTCTGGGCAAACAGAGCCGCGATCGCCGCTCCCACAATTGAAGCCACTAGCACGACTAATCCGATGCGAATCCGTCGTTTGGCCGTTTGATTGGCTTGGGTCAGGATTTGATTGGCTCTGGCAATGCTCTCTTTCTCCTGTTTCTCGATATCCCAGCCAATCTGAGCTTCCAGTTTCTCTAGTTGAATCGTGCGATTCTCAACGGCCTGGCTCGCCGCTAAAAACTGGTAGTCCTCATCGCTCAAACTCTTACCTGCTGACCAATCTACCGCCTCGCGCAAGGCTTGTCCTCTCAGGAGGCGGGAATCATCCTGGCGATCGGAGTTTAACCAGGCAGCGATCGCCTCGTTGTAAATCCGCAGCTTGTCAAGCTGCTCACCGACCCAGATTGGATCAAACACAGTTGCGTAAATCCGGTTTGCAATCCATAGCCTGCCCTGACGCTGCACCACCAGCCCCGACAGCTTCAACTCCATCTGCTCCGGCGAATCATCAGCAGGAATGGATTGACTGGGAGACAGCAAAATCTGCTGATAAAGCCCTAATAATCGTCCTGCCCGATGCTCATTCCGAAGCAGGCGATCGCGAATTGTTTTCAAGTGTTCGGGATAGTCTTGTGCTTCCCAACGATCGATAATCCGCGTCCTGATAAGAGCATCAACAGAATGAGTCATACAATTCTGTCCAGCCTGTTCACAACTCCATTCCTGAACAATTAATTGACAGACTCTTTGCGTTAAAAACGGTTGTCCATCCGTCCATCGTAAAACTTCGCGTAACGTTATCTCAGGATCGGGCACAACACCTTTGAATCCTTCCGCTAAAACTTGGGCTTCGTGTTCAACAAAGCCATACAAATCGATCGCTCTACCAATGTTAAAAGGGGTGCGATTGATATCACTAATCAGATCGCCAGGAGTTGCAACACCTAGCAGCGCAAAGGTGAGCCGACGATAGGCAGCATGGTGTGCTCGCTTGTTATAGCAGGCGCGAATCAGAACAAAAAAATCATCGAGTGAGTCTCGAAAACTGAGAACGCTGTCGATTTCATCAATGAAAACCACAATCGACTGAGACTGTTTTAATAAAATCTCTTCAATGAGTTGGCTTAGCCGCTGCACCGGAGAGAGGGAACTGCGATCGCGCCACCAGGTCATAAACTCCGCAGCATTAAACAGGTCCAGTTGGCTCACCAGCTTGTAGGCAACGCCGCCGTACCACTGCTCCAGAGACACCTGATTGCCAATGTCAGAAATATCGATCGCAACACAGGCAATTCCCTCCGCCTGCAAACGATTCATCACCTGTACCTGAAGGCTGGATTTCCCCATCTGACGCGAGTTCAACACATAGCAAAACTCACCTGCCTTCAGCCCCTCATACAAATCGAGGTCAGCCTGCCGCCTGACGTAGGTAGGAGCCTGTTCGGGTAAAGTGCCGCCTGCCTGGTAATAGGGATAGTGAGCGACCGTTCGATTGGGATGTGCTGTCATAGTTAGTTAGACAAGAAATGAGGGAAATAGATTCTGGGAATCTGTGGTTATCTCCTATGAAAGTTGAGAGGTTAGTGAGTTCAGGCAGGAAAACTTTATGTTGCAATCGAGTTTTCATCGACTTTATTGAGCTTGACTCCTATCCTGCACCAAAACAGCGATCGTCAAAACATTGGAAAAGGAGAATTGTGCCGTCCTAGATGTTCGTCCGAAGCGGGTAAGTGACGGCTATACTATCGGGGTTTGTCCCATTCGTCATAATTGAAATTGCCAACACGCTGAGATTCTGTTTTGTTCTCCCCTTTGCCCTGCCTATGCCGCGATCGCTCAAACTCCGTCAGTCCTGTATCTTTGACATAAAGCTGTCTCTGCTGCGAAACGGATTTCCCAGCCAGCGGCTCCTTGCTGAGCAGCTTGAGATTGCCCAATCAACGGTCAGTCATTTTCTCAATGGCAAACCCGTAGATTTCGTTAATTTTGTAGAACTTTGTCAAGCGTTGGGGCGGGATTGGCGCGATCTCGCTGACCTAGAAGCAGAACCACCCGCGGAACAAACTCAGCCAGAGTTGAACGGGCAGGACAGTACTGTAACCATTTTGATTAGCGGTGATGCAAGCTGTGCTGAACTGATCACGCAGCTTCAGCAGTCGTTTGCCCAAACTCGGCATCAAGTGGTGACCCCCTCCACGCCTTTGCTATCTGCCGAAAATCTGCAATTCTCGGATTACTGGCTGTTGCTGTTAACAGAACAATCCATTGCTAGTGAAGCAACTCTAGCAAACGTTCAGCTTACCAGGGAATTGCAGACGAAAAGGTGCCAGCCTGGAATTCTGCCGATATTGCTCAACTTACCCTGGATGCAGCGATTACCGTTTGATTTACTGAGCTATTTGCAGGACAGCCAACCGTGGCAATGGCAGCTATCTGAATCATTTACCCGATTATCATCAGCTCTGTTGGAGGTTTTGGAACAGCGGCGGATGACTCTTTCAGTTAACCATGAGCTTGCCATATCTTGGAGACAGCTAACAACGCCTGCTGACCAATCACCTCTTCCACCTCTCCCCAGCGCAGCTCCTGAAATCCCCGGTGGGCAAATCGATCTCGAATCGCAGTTTTATATCCAGCGGCCTCCGATCGAGACATTGTGCTACGAAGCGATCGCCCAACCCGGGGCCCTCATTCGGATCAAAGCCCCCCGCCAAATGGGCAAAACCTCCTTAATGGCTCGCATTCTTCATCAGGCAAAACAGCAAGGAGCGCGGGCTATCCCCCTGAGCTTTCAGCTTGCTAATCAGCGCAGCCTGACCAACCCCGATACGTTTCTCCAGTGGTTCTGTGCGAGTGTAAGTTTAGAATTGGGACTGCTTGACCCTAACCAACTGGCAAGCCACTGGCAACTTGCTCCCGTTATTGGCAGCAACCAATGCTGCAAAGCCTACTTTGAACAGTATTTGCTGCCGTCTCTCTCCACTCCCCTAGCCCTGGGATTAGATGAAGTCGATCGCGTCTTTGCAAACCTCGAAATTGCTGATGATTTTTTTGGGCTATTGCGTGCCCTCCATGAAGAAGCAAAACGGCGAGAGATTTGGAAGAATATTCGTCTGATTGTCGTGCATTCCACAGAGGTTTATATTCCGCTTGATATCAACAAATCTCCGTTTAACGTCGGGCTACCGATCGAGTTACCAGAATTCACGGCACCTCAGGTGGAGGAATTGGTGCAGCGTTATGGTCTTGCACTCTCTCCTGAAGCTATCCAAGCCTTAATGGAATTGATTGGAGGACATCCGTTTTTGGTGCGATTGGCACTGTATGCGATCGCTCACCAAACTCTGAGCTTTGATCAACTCCTGCAAGAGACCTTCATAACAGGCAGCATTTATGCAGACCATCTGCGTCGCCACCTCAGCAATCTCGAACGTAATCCATTTTTAATGGAAGCATTTCGGGACATTGTTTTGCACGAGACCCCCGTGCGGCTTCCCTCCGAACAAGCCTTTAAACTAGACAGTATGGGTCTGGTTAAATTGGTAGGGAATACTGCGCTGCCCCGATGCAAGCTCTATCGTAACTACTTCCGTCGCTACTTTGAATGAGCCAGATAAATGAATGAGTCAGATAAACGAAACTGTCAGAGCAGTTGTGTCGCAAATACTTTTTAGTGACAAACTTAGTGACAAACAAAGTATCTCGTTCGCGTTTCGTTAAGCGCTAATTCTGAAGGGTGCTTCAATCAATTCTACTTAAGACACACTGTCCCCTTTGCTGATTCCCTTGACTTGTCCTTTGCGAATTAGACTCATTGCTTCAATACAATGATTTCGGGCAGGAAGTGTTTCCACTTCAACAAGGATTGGGAGGCCATTTAGGGTGAGGCTAGAGAAAATTGAGCTTCCCCACCTTATCATTTGTGCGACACAACCAAATCTTGAAGGGTCAGCACTGTACAACATTACCGTAGTGCCGTTCGTATGAGATTTACCTCTTGAGGCTTTCCTATTGTGCTTAAGCTCATTATATAAAGGTTTTGTAACGTTTGAACTTAAACCTTACAAAATCCTTAGGAAAACGCTAGGCGACAATTGCAGCGTGAATCCTGGAAGTAAAACTGAGATTAATCCTTCTCTGGCTCCGAAAAGTCTCGCTCGACTAGATGCGATCGCTCCTGCTGCCTTTGCATCAGTTCATCCAAGAGCTTAAGCTGCTGCTCCAGTTCAACGATCGCATCCCGTCGCGCGATCGATCGCTCCCAAGCAAGGTGCTGGCTACTACCAATGCGCCCTAGAGAACGAACAGTTTGCTTACCCACACTTTCCTCCTTTACTAGGCGAGCATAGTAGTAGGTCTTGCCTGCCTTAGAAGTCGTCATTGTTGTTGTGAGAAAATAATGTGCTGGAGCTACAGACCCACTTTTGCGAATTGCTTCGATGCAATTTAAAAGGCATTGCTTCTCGGCTTCGAGGTGAGAAGAGAACATCATTATTTTCGTAATGTTTGCTTGTCTATCTTACAAAAATAACTGATCGGGGAAGACTTTACATCCGCACTTGCAAATTTGAAAAATCATTCTGATTTTGTAAGATTAGATTTTTAACCTTACAAAAATTGTCAAAACACTTAGAAGCCAAAGAAGCGCGAATTCCTAGATGGTTAAGAACCAAAGGCAGCTGCGATATTATAGAAGCAATAAACCATAAGCTGTGCCACATCGCCTAATCAGAGTGCAATGTAGTTGCAGCAGTACTGTCAACTCAACTAGACAAATTTAAGAATAAGCAGATAGTCCCTGGTAAGTTGGAATCACAGGATTATGCGGCAGGTTTCAACCCAACAATCTCTTGCCAATCTTAAATCCGTTGGCGCTTCTGTTCCCGGTAGTGCTGAGCGGTGAGCGGGTGTTGTTTCGGACGGAAACTGTGGCACATCCTGCAAAAGAGCATTCGACGATGCGAAACATTAGCGTCATGGGCTGCCGAAGCTATCTTCGGCTCGACTCACCTCAGAGGGTGCATCTGTGACGATCGCAATATCTCCATCTCCGCGTCCTCGTTTTACTTTCTTTGCTATCCTCGTTTTACTTTCTTTGCTATTTTTGTTTATCGTTCTTGTTCATTGAATCATCATTGAGGTCAGTCTTTAGGTGGACGCACAGTTTTATGCCTCCGTAGAAGATAGAAAAATAAAGTTTTCCAGGATAAACGCACTACAATTTTGTAAATGAATATTCTCTAGACATCATTCTCTAATAGACACTACATCTAGAGAAGATTCTGAATAAAATTCAAACTTTGTTTCTGTTTATGAAGATGCGTTTGCCCTAGGGATAGTCTCACGATAGGAGGCATGGAAGTGGGCAAGAAACGATGCGACATGAGGAGTGCTTCAGTGCTTTTGGTCGCGGTGATGGCACTTGCAGGCTGTAGTGGACCTCAACGCAATAACAGCAGTAATGAGAGTAGCAATCAAAATGGAGGGAACACACAACCTGTTGCTGCAGTGATTAAAGGATTAGATAATCCCTTCTTCCAAACAATGCAGCAGGGCATTGAAGATCAGGCAAAAACCGCAGGTACGACTGTCACAGTGCAGGCAGCCAATAGTTTAAACGACACGACAGGACAGGCTGATAAAGTGCAGGCATTGGCGGGGCAAAATTATGGCTGTTTTATCATCAATCCCATCACACAAACAAACTTAGTGCAGCCCCTTGTTCAGGTTGCTAATGCAGGCAAGCATATCGTTAACATTGATAGCCCGATCAGTAAGGAGGCTGCACAGACAGCTAATCTGAAGCTCTCGACTTACATTGGCACCGATAACGTGAGTGCGGGTAGATTGGCTGCTGAGGAAATGGCTAGATTGCTGCCGGATGGTGGAGATGTCGCTTTGATAGGCGGTGTTTCTGGAGATGCAACTAGTCAGGCTAGGCTGGAAGGCTTTCAACAAGGCATTCCCAATAACATTCGGATTGTGCAAACCGTTTCCGCAGATTGGGAGCGGCAGAAAGCGTTGACCGCCGCTGGAGACATTCTGCGGGCACGCCCCGATTTGAAAGGATTCTTCGTTGCGAATGACGATATGGGATTAGGAGTGGTTCGAGCACTCGCTGATGGGGGACAACAATCTCAAGTGAAGGTGATTAGTGTAGACGGACTCCAGGATGCCATTAAAGCAGTGCAGCAGGGAACGTTGTCAGCAACGGTTGCTCAGTATCCTTATGCGATCGGAGTAATGGGCATGGACGCATGTCGGGCAGCAATTGCGGGTGAAACCCTGCCACAGGACGTGACTGCCCCCGTTGCCGTGGTGAACAGGAGCAATGCAGATCAAGCGCTGCAAAGTTTCCCCAAACCCTTCTCTGACTATGAAAACCCCTTTGCCGATCTGCTGGGGCAGTAAAGCCTGAAGCAGCGATCGCCATTTCTTGCCGTAGGGGTGTTTCTTCAAATGCCCCTGCGATTGCCCATTGATGCGATTTCCCTACATCGTAGAAGGTATGCCATGACACAGGCTCATATATCTCCAACCTTGGGGCGACTGCGAGACCCTAGCTTCTGGGCAGATTGGACAGCAGCCGTCGCGCTAGTTCTGTTAATTATCGTTTTTAGCATTGCTTCCCCCGTATTCCTGACGGTGGGGAATGTGCAAGCCCTTCTGCTCGCAGCAGCAATTCTCGTCGTGCTGACGATTGGACAAACTTACGTCATTTTGACTGGAGGAATCGATCTATCTGTCGCTTCGATCTTGACGCTAGGAAGTGTTGTGCTTGGGCAAGCCTATAGTCGCGGCTGGGGAATTGGAGTGGCGTGCTTGTTGGCAATCGCGGCAGGTGCTCTCCTAGGACTAATTAATGGGTTCGTCATTGCTAAAGGCAAAATTACCGATTTTATTGTAACCCTTGGCTCCCTTAGTGCAGCGGCAGGCGCAGCCTTAGTGCTATCCGATGGGAAGCCCGTCCAAATTGCCAGTCCTTTTCTATTGAGGTTCGCGACGGGCGGTCTGGGTGTTATTAGCTATTTTGTGATTTTGGCGGCCATTATTGCCATCATCGCGCATATTGTGCTGTTCCATAACCGATTTGGTACTCATCTGCTGGCGACAGGGGGAGATACAGAAGCAGCACGGGCAACGGGAATTAACACCGATCGCATGAAAATTATGGCTTATATGATCTCCGGCTGCTTAGCAGGAATCGCCAGTATTATGCTAACTGCTCGTGTGGGCGCAGCAGAGCCTGCCTCGAATACCAGCTTTCTGCTCAATTCTGTGGCGGCTGTGGTGCTGGGGGGTGTCAGTTTGTTTGGTGGACGAGGCACAGTTGCGGGTCCAGTCATCGGTGCGTTGTTGCTCACAGCGCTTGTTAATGGTTTAACGTTGCTGTCGGTTTCCCAGTTTTATCAGCCACTGGCGGTCGGGATTGTCGTTGTTCTTGCCGCCTTGCTTATGAGGTATCAACAATGAGTTTAGATGAACCGATTCATCCATCAGGCGATGGTTCGAACCCTTCCAATTCCATCTCATCCCCTTCTAGAAATGGGGGCTTTTCCCCGTCTACTAGAAATAGCTCAAGCGCAACAATACCCAATTCTTCAAACGTACTCTTGCATGTCGATCGGGTTAGCAAATGGTTCGGCAATGTTCATGCCATCACAGATATTACGATTTGGGCTTACAAAGGCGAGATTACGGCGATCGTCGGTGACAACGGGGCAGGAAAATCTACATTAATCAAATGCATTTCAGGAGTGCATACGCCGACCGCAGGACAAATTCTCATCGATGGCAAACCCGTTCATTTTGCCTCCCCAGAAGATGCTCGACGGACAGGGATTGAAACGGTTTATCAAAACCTGGCGCTTTGCAATGACCTAAGCATTTGGCAGAATCTGTTTTTGAACCGTGAGTTGGTTAAACGGTTTGGACCGCTCGCATTTCTTGACCAGCGGACAATGCGGCGTCGATCTGCTGAAATGCTCAGTCGATTAGAGGTTAACATTCCCAGCATTAATGCCAGAGTACGGCGTCTATCGGGTGGCCAGCGACAGGCAGTTGCTATCTCCCGCGCTGCAAGTTGGGGGTCGCACCTGGTGATTATGGATGAACCGACCGCAGCCCTTGGTGTACGCGAAACCGCTCGCGTTGAAGAATTGATTTTGCGGCTTCGAGATGATGGTTTGGCAGTGTTGCTCATCAGCCATAACTTCGATCAGGTAATGCGCCTTTCAAACCAGATTTGGGTGATGCGCAGTGGTCATTTAGTCGGGGGACGACGCACTGAGAATACTAGCGGCAAAGAGCTGGTGGCGATGATTACAGGAGCCCAACAGGAGGAACAATCATGAATCAAATTGGTGTCCACGCGCTGGTGTGGGTTGGAGGATGGAGCGAGGCGGAATGCCGAAGGGCGATCGAAAGTAGCAAGGCTGCGGGGTTTGATCTGATCGAAATCCCAGTTCTCGACCCTTCCACGATCGACATCGACATGACCCGGCAAGTCCTCCAGTCGGTTGGGCTGCAGGCAGGTTGCTCTCTAGGTCTCAGTTTTGATACCGATATTTCAAGCGTAGATCCAGCAATTGTGGCGGCAGGCGATCGCCTTCTCCATCAAGCTTTGGAGGTTGCTCGCGGCATTGGTGCTAACTATTTGGGGGGCATTCTCTATAGCGCTTTGGGCAAATATTCTCAAATGCCCACAAGGGAAGGGCGTGCAAACTGCGTTAATGTGTTGCGTGGCTTAGCGAGGGAGGCTGCTGCAGATGGCATCACGCTGGGTTTAGAAACCGTCAATCGGTATGAAAGTAACCTCCTCAATACAGCCGAGCAAACAATCGAAATGATTGACGCGATCGGCGAGGACAATGTGGTGGTACACCTTGACACGTATCACATGAACATTGAAGAGTCGGGTTTTCGCACTCCGGTATTAACTGCTGGCGATCGTCTAGGCTACGTGCATGTCGGGGAAAGCCACCGGGGTTACCTCGGCACGGGCACGATAGACTTTCCGACGCTGTTTGATGCGCTAGCTGAGATCAATTACCAGGGCACCATTACCTTTGAAAGCTTCTCCTCAGCAGTAGTTTCCCCCAATCTTTCCACAACGCTAGCGATCTGGCGCAATCTTTGGAGCGATGGGATGCATTTGGCTCGCCATGCGCGTCAGTTCATTGATCAAGGATTGCGAACCGCATCGCGATCGCTTGCTGAAGCGAACCCATAACCGTTCTTCAACCCTTTCAACAAACCTTTAGAATTACCATGCTGCTGGGAATTGATTTGGGTACAGGTTCCGTTAAAGCTTTGTTATTGGATAAGGCTGGAACTGTATTGGCTGAATCTTCGCAGACTTATGGGGTGCAATCTCCAAAACCAGGTTGGGCAGAGACAGACCCGGAAGCATGGTGGGAGGCTGTAGCGATCGCAGTGCGGCAGGCGATGGCGAATTCTTCGTATCCTGTTGAGGCGATCGGGCTTTCGGGCCAGATGCATGGGGTTGTGCTAGCCGATAAAGAGGGGCGACCCTTGCGCCCTGCTATTCTTTGGGCAGATATGCGGTCAAGCGATGTGCTCGAAGTCTATCAGCAGCTTCCTGCCGACTTGCTGCACCGACTCGCCAACCCGATTACGGCGGGAATGGCTGGCCCAACGCTCGTGTGGTTGCAGCGAGAAGAACCAAACATCTATGCTGCCGCTCGTTGGGTTTTGCAGCCGAAAGACTGGCTACGTTTCCGAATGACAGCGGAAGTCGGGGCAGAACCCTCAGATGCCTCTGGAACCTTACTGTTTAATGTGCGATCGGATCAGTGGGCTTTTGAGGTGATGGAAGCATTGCATCTTCGCACCGACTGGCTTCCAGACCTCTTTCCCTCCAACCGTATTACAGGGCATCTAACGGCTCAAGCTGCTCATCATTTGGGTTTAGAGACAGGAATTCCTGTGGTTGCGGGGGCTGCTGATACCGCAGCAGCGATGCTGGGTAGTGGCCTGCTCGACCCCAGAGCAGTGCAGCTCACAATTGGTTCAGGAGCTCAAATTATTACGCCGCTCGCTCAGCCCCATGCCGATGATTCCCTTCGTACCCATCTCTTTCGTACAGCTTTGCCCGGACAATGGTATCGGTTAGCAGCGATTCAAAATGCCGGGCTGGCTCTGGAATGGGTACGAGGAATTCTGGGCTTAAGCTGGACAGAGGTCTATGAAGCCGCTGATTCCATTCCTCCTGGGTGCGAAGGACTGACGTTTTTGCCCTATCTTACTGGGGAGCGTACGCCTCATCTTGATCCTCACGCACGGGGTACCTGGGTCGGATTGGGATTACACCATACGCGATCGCACCTGATGTGGGCTGCTCTGGAAGGAGTTGCTTTTGCGATCAAGCAGGGAATGGAAGCGCTTCCTTCTGAGTTGCGCTACCCGCAAACCACGACTCCTGATATGTCTATTCCGCACGTTCGCCTGGCGGGTGGTGGTACCCTTGAACCTGCTTGGAGACAACTGCTCGCGACAGTGCTACAAGTGCCACTCTATAGCATTGCGGTATCAGCAGCCTCAGCCCGAGGAGCCGCGATTCTAGCAGGTCTAGGAATTGGAGCCTATGGCGATAAACACATGATTCCTCAATTAAGGATTACGGCTCCCCCAACCCTTCCAGATACCTTTTCTCCCAAGTTAGACAATGCTTGGATACGCTTTCAGACTCTTTATCCAACCTTGCTCCAGTGGAGATCGCAACTTCCTTAGGTACTGTTAACTTAACTGGACAAATTTAAGAATAAGCAGATAGTCATAACACAAGTCCTGTAGGAATCAGTTCCTAGTTGAATTAGCGAACAGGAGGAGGTGAAGCCGTTGTCGCAGCTCTGCCGAACTGAGCTTAAGCTCAAATTGCATTTGCTTTCAACTTCTCAGGATTAATTTGAAACTGAATTGTTGCAGCCTTTCTTTTGCCAGGAAGCTCCTGTGCCCCTAAGATATAGCCTTCCTGCTGCAACTCCTCTACAGTACGCCAGAAGATTTGGTTGTTGCGTGCAGTATTGCTCCCGAACAGGTCAAGATTCTTGAACAGATATTGTTTAGAAATCGTGAGGTACTGTCCGTCCTGCGGGGAGTCCCACTTCAACCGGCTAGCTAGGTAAATCAACAGCTTTGTCTTATAGTCGTTCTTCGCATTGTTTCCTAGCTTCTGCTTTAGGTCAATATCGCTAGCAAACAATACATAATCTCCAGTGCGTCCTGGACCCTCGAAGAATTCTAGAGCAACTGTGTAGGCATCTGCTAATTCATAGGTATAGTCAGCAGCCTTCAATAAGTCAAAGTCGCGTGGAACGTTATCAATTTCATAATCTTTGATTCGCAACACGCTCTTGATCATGACCTTTGCACCAACCTGATTACCCTTCCGAAGGGATTGGGCAAGTACAAGTTCTGTGCGGTGCAGAGCGACGAGATCGCGGTTGAGCTGCGATCGCACCTTTGAAGCGAACCCACCGTCTTTGGTACGCTTGTAGCCAAGGCACTCTAGCAGGTCATTCGATCGAAACGTAACCAGTCGTCCGTTACCCTGGTGAGCTGCTAATCGATATAGGTAAAGCACGATTGCGACCTGTCTGGGATTGAGGAAAGTCAGCAGCGCCATGAATAACCGTTGGATTCTGCGATCCTGGATCTTCTCCAATCCATTACTGATCCCTTCATCACTACAGGACTGTAGATCGAGATCGGCATACTGCTGCTTTAGTTCTTCCCATTCCTCCACTGATAGGTTTTCTAACTGTACCCGTCGAGTCAGTATCACTTCACTAGGGTCATTAGAATCTGATTCAACCCGCATCTCCAGGTAGTACCCATCCTCATCGGCTCGTAGGATTGGTAGCTGGACATCGGGGTTTCTAAGAGATGCCCCTGCGCGAGGCAGCACCATCAAGAGTTGCCCATCAACAGCGAACGATCCGTTTTCCTGCTTCTCTACCATAAGCTCCTGCTGATCGGTCTGGGGTTGTTTGGCAATTTTACCAGCGAAGTAGTCCAGCAAGGCATATTTTTTAAGCATCTGTCAATATCCCAGAACTAGCGTTTCTTGCCTGAAGGAAAACAAAATCCGCTAAATCTGGAATTACTCTGTAACTCCGGCGTATGATTTTGCAGGAGTAACCTGTAACTCCGGCGTATGGTTTCGCCTGAAAAGGCCTGTAACTCCGGCGTATGGTTTCGCCTGTAAATCCGCCGTACTACGATTTAATCAGTCTGTAATTCCAGCGTATGGTTTTACCCTGTAACTCCGACGTATAAGTCGTAGAAAACAGCTTATGAAAGCACTGAGTTTATTAAAGTCTTATTTTTAAGCCTGTAACTCCGGCGTATGGTTTTACCCTGTAACTCCGGCGTATGGTTTTGGAAGGACTCTGTAACTCCGGCGTATGGTTTTACCCTGTAACTCCGGCGTATGGTTTTGCCTAAAAAGACCTGTAACTCCCGCGTATTGTTGGCCTGTAACTCCCGCGTACACTGAGATTTCGCCTCTTGAGATCCTTATAGTGCAGTGGTACGCTTTGTCTTGGAAAACCTAAAAAACCGGGGCGGAGCCTCTCGCAAAGCCTCTCTACACCCGGTTCTCTAGTTCGAGTCTGGAACGACTGCCATCGTTTCAGATTCTTTTGATTTACCTTCTTGCTAAGGCTACCACATTTTTCTTTGGTGTGGCAGTCTGAGTTTTGTGTTGGCTATAGGCTGGAGAATCAATAGAGGCATTTGCTGCTTGCCCTGGCTCTCAAGAGAGTCATCATGGTCAGTGCAGCTCGTGAATTTCAATATGTTCAGGAGTGGGACGATGCATTTCTTATGCTTTTCCCACATCGTTTTGACTACATCTGGGCAGAGCATTCAGATCCAGGTGTAAAGCCCCAGTGGAAGACGGAGAGTCGACATCCCTTAAGCGATCGCCTGATTCGACAAGGATCTTCTTTGTATGGTGTGCGCTTTGGTGCGGAAACTCGGTATGCTCTGGTTGATATTGACGTGACCAGTCTTTATCACCCCAGTCGAGATCCCTTTGCTATTTCTCGCATTGTTGCTGCCTTGGAACCACTGGGACTTGTCGGTTATCTTGCCTGTACCTCTAGCTATAGCGGGGGACTTCACCTTTATTTCCCATTTCAGCGATCTCAGAGTTCCTGGCAGGTCGCTATTGTCCTGGCTTGTCTTCTGGAAAATGCTGGATTCAAACTTCAGCCTGGGCAGCTTGAACTTTTTCCGAATCCCAGGCCTTTCACAACGGATGGAACCTATAGCCTCTTTAATGCTCACCGTCTGCCTCTACAGGCTGGTTCCTATCTCTTAAATACTGAGTGGCAGCCTGTTTGGGGTAATACACAAACTTTCGTTCGACAGTGGCAGTTTGTTCAAGAGCGGAATACTTTGGATACCAGCACAATCAAGCGAGTGCTGAAGCAGGCGAGGCGACGCCAATACGGAATTTCTGGCAAAGTGGAAAAGTTTATCAATGATCTAAACGCTGAGATTGAGCAAGGTTGGACTGGAGTAGGGCAAACAAATCGCCTTCTAGGACGCATTACCATGCGGTCCTATATTTTTCATCACCTTCTAGTAGGTGGTCAGCCGTTAGAAGGACAGGCATTAGTGGATAACATTGTAGTAACTGCACGATCCCTACCTGGGTACACAGATTGGTGCCAGCATCAGCATGAGATTGAACACCGCGCTGAGGAATGGGCACGATGTATTGAAAACAGCCATTACTTTCATTTTGGTTCTCGAATTTCCAAATCTAAGCTAGAACTTCAAGCCCCAGAACTGGCGACCGCAATTGACCAGTTGCCTTCTTGGAACCAGCGACAGTCAGCAGTGACAAGGGACCGTATTAAGCAAGCAATTGCAGATTTGCTTGAAAAGGGTAGTTTACCTGTTCGACCAACAGCTCGTTTTCAGGCACTGCTCCAATATGGCATTGGAGGTGGATCGCTCTATCGCCACCGTGACCTGTGGCATCCCAATTATTTTGGACTGGGATCTGCTCAGGAAGAGGGAGCAGGTCATCAACCTGTGGAAAACCCCCCGCACCCCCCTTGCTTCAGTGAGAACAGCCAGTTAGATTGCACTGAAGCAGCATCTAACTGGCTCAGTTCTCCAAGCTTATTTCCTAACGGTGGCGGTGATAATAGACAGGACAAGGCTTCTAGCCATTGTTTTAGTTCTGAAGGGCGATCGGCTGATGGTAATGCTCTTGCTCCTTCCGGTTCAACTGGGGTGGAGTATATTCAGCAAGCTCTGTTTCAGGTGAAGGCACAGCAGGAAGCGTATCAGCAGGCAAGGCGATCGGCTCAATTGCGGCTGCAGCACATCCGCTCTGAAGCTCAACAGAAGCAGCAGATTGACCAGATGCAGCAATATCTTGCGTCTGGTGATCCAATTCTTATAGCAGAAGCAAGGGCATGGGCAGAGATTAATCCAGGAGTGCTGGACATGGAGCAACTGCAACTGCCGCTCATCCAGATACCTGATTCTGAATAGGGCAGGGAGTTAAGCTGTCTTATCAGGGCTAGACGTAGGCAATAGATCCCGGTTGGAAAAGGTAAGCCGCTGGTACCGAAGCTGATAGGTGCTGAGCAGCATATCAATTTCTCCTCGATAGTAGGGCTGGCAATCCGAGAAGTTGAAAGCCTCGCGATCGAGGAAGTTAGCTAACGTCGTTTCCAGTAAGGCCTCGACTGAATAAGCTATCTCCACGGCTTTTTGGACAATAAGCCTCCTGGATCTAGTTTGGCAGGACTGTTGAGATTATCTGGGCTGTCACCCGACTCAAGTGATCGATTAGCTCCTACGCAAAGTGGGATTGCCAAATTAGCCCTTTAGCGATCTGTATATTCAGAGCGGCAGCCTGCAAACGTAATCGCTTCACTGTCCAGAAAGCCTGCGATCGCCATTTCCAGTACCATTTCGATCGGATACTGTGTTTCCTAGGCATGACCTAACAATGCTTGCTGAACGTGTTCGGGTAGGGCTGCCAGGAACATTTTGGCAGCGATCGGGCTAAGATGCTCGTCGCTTTGCTTAGAAGGTAGGGGTGTGCCAACGGTTTGCATTACCCCTCACAGGGTATCTGGCATTATAGGGCGGTTGTGCAGCAGCGATGATAATAGCTTCTAAGACCAGAGAAAAGCCTTGTGTCTATCCCAGAACCGCTCGCGGCTATAGCATGTTTGCCTACGTAGAGTAGTCCAAGCTCCCGGTGTCGAACGGCATGGATGCTGGCATTTGCAGTTACATCTTTGAACGATCGGGTAATGGGAAGACACTGCTCAAACGGGGTGGAGGCAAGAGTATCTAAGATTGCAAGGAAGGGATTGAAGAGCCAATCAATCCTGCAGATCGCAGTTTTATGACTCCTCCAACCTCTAGCCTTTAACGCACATCACCTGCTTCAGCGTGGCAACGACTTCGACCAGATCGTTCTGGTTCGCCATCACCTGCTCGATCGGTTTGTAGGCACTCGGAATTTCATCCAGCACGCCTTCGTCCTTGCGGCACTCTACCCCATCGGTCTGCTGAATCAGATCGTCCAGCGTAAAGTGCAGTTTTGCCTTATTGCGTGACATTTGGCGACCTGCCCCATGCGAGCAGGAGCAGAAAGCATCTGCACAGCCCTTGCCCTTCACGATGAAGGACTTTGCACCCATTGAGCCAGGGATAATGCCATAGTCTTCTTGGCGCGCCCGCACTGCCCCTTTACGGGTGACATACACCGATTCGCCAAAATGAGTTTCCCGCTCGGCGTAGTTGTGGTGGCAGTTGACCTGAATGGAGGGCTTAAACGGTTTACCGCCTGCCAGATGCGTTTCAACAACGCGCTTGAATCGTGCCATCATCACTTCCCGGTTCCGCAGGGCATAGTTTTGCGCCCATTGCAGATCGCGCCAGTATGCCTCGAATTCAGAAGTGCCCTGAACAAAGTGAGACAGATCCGGATCAGGCAGCTTTAATCCAGCCAGCTTTGCCAGCTCTTTTGCCGTTTCAATGTGACGCTGCGCCAGCATGTTGCCGATGTTGCGGCTACCGGAATGCAGCATCAGCCACACCTGTCCCTCGGTATCCAGACACAGTTCAATAAAGTGGTTGCCCCCGCCAAGGCTACCCATCTGCTTCAAAGCTTTGCCATCCAGGTGTTGAACCCCAGAATGCAAATCCTTGAAGTCACCCCAGCCCTGCCAGTTGGTCACGTCTTTGTCAGTGTCCTTGTTCTCGTTAAAGCCAACCGGAATCAGCTTTTCAACGTCCAGACGAATCTGCTTCAGCTTCCCGTCGAGCTGGTCAGCATGATAAGGCGTTTTTACAGCACACATCCCGCAGCCAATATCCACGCCCACAGCAGCAGGGACGATCGCATCTTTGGTGGCGATCACTGACCCCACCAATGCACCCTTACCCAGATGAACATCGGGCATGAGGGCAACGTGCTTGTGAACAAACGGCAAGGAGGCAACGTTCTTTGCCATTTTCATTTCATCATGTCCCAACTCATGTCCTGCCCAAGACAGAACGGGCACTGGAGTTGATAAATTGAGCTTGTCGTAAGGCATAGTTTCGTGTCCTTATCGATGATTGTGAACTGGGATAAACCCAAGCTAATGACAGGACTCGAACCTGCCTACGCGCAGCGAAGCTGATCCGTACCGCATCGCTTATAAGGCGATTGCTCTACCCACTAAGCTACATCAGCATTTGGTCGCGGAGCTGGGTTTTAGCAGCAGTGATTGCAGAAATTAGAAGAAGTTGCGCCGTTCCAGACGATAGATTTGCTCTAGATGGCGAAAGGCTTCAATCTGTTTCAAGCCGCGATCGTGTTTTAAGCTGCGATCGGATTGATGTTCCAGATCAAGATGTTCTAGATCAAGGGTTTTGTCTCGAAGGGGTGCAACTGCACCAGGGGAGGATGGTTTGAGGAACGCTAGCCACTTCGAGAAAAGACCGATGCTGGGGAGGGAGCGAGAATTCATGGGTTAGCTCCTTTCGGCTGTTCTGTGTCTCATCTTATGCTACAAATGTAATATTTGTAATACAGGCTGTCAAGGGCATACTACAAATTCTCGAGGTGGGGAGAGAGCAAGAATGAATGAATGCTTTGAATTGCTCTCTTCGCTTAGACTTTGGCTTAGTTCAACAATGAAGGTCGGGGTCAGGAGGCGCCAGATTGCTGTTCTTTCCAGCTCTTCCTGAAGTCGGTGAATTGGATGCACTGGAGGCCTTTGTTGGCTAAAAAAACAAAATCTGGTTGTAGACTGCTGTTGACCACTGTAGAAAAGGGATTCTAGGGTGGGTGTTGGGCGACCCTAGTGCTGAGACATTCCGACCGTTCTGGATGATCGTGGTGAGTTAGCCGTGCTCCTTCTATGTCACTGCTGGTTGGTCTGTTTATCCAGGATTTATTCCAAAGGGAGCCCCGATGGTGAGCAAGACCTACATGACCCGAGTTGAAGGAGAAAATACACGGCTTTTATTTTTTTAGGGAAGGTCATAGACCTGCCACGATCGAACGCTACAACGGCGAAGAACTGGTTCAACAGAAAGAATTTGGGTTTCTGTTGCCTTTATGATGACTAAACAATCTCCCTGCTTAACTTGTTCTTTGTAGAGTTTGACCTGCTTTTCAGGGTCTAAGCATCCCAAAAATGCGCCGTATAACCCACCTGCGGCAGAGGCAACACTGCTGCCTAAAAATGCTGTCAGGATGCTATCAAGTGCGAGTGCTGGACCTACTCCAGGAACTAATAAAACTCCTAATCCAATCATTAGTGTCGTTAATCCAACTCCTACACTTCCTAGTACGGCTCCTGCTTTTGTCCCCTCTATACGAGTGATGGATAGCTGATTTGCTTTGTCTACTAAATTCTTGGTCGCGTTTAAATTTTTGGTCACTACGGAGATTTGGTGCATTGGAAAATTGACGCTTTGTAGCTCAAGCAGTGCTTGTTCTGCTTTTTCCTGATTTGGAAAAACACCAATTGCTTGTTTGAGGTTGTTAGTCTTCATGATTTATTCAATCGATAAGGGTTCAGTCGTAATTTTTCTAATGTCAGGGGAGTATCGGAAACCCGTTGCTGTCTCTCTTGGGGCAACTACTTGAGGGGAGCGAATCGCCTTAGCAGTGTGGCTAAACCAATCATGGGTAAGCCGATCGCAATGCACAGGAGAGCCTGACTTAAATTCAACGTTGCTGTGTCAAATAGTTGATTCATTACGTTCCATTGGCTAAACAGCGTTTGAAATAGGAATGCTGCGCCAATGCCAAATAGGACTGCATAACCAAAGGATTCTGTTCGACCACGCATTTTGGCAATGATAGCTGGGACAAATCGGCTGATGCTTAAGAGGTAAAACGCTTCGGCTGCTACCAATGCCTGAATTGCCATTGTCCGCGCCAGAGCTTCGTTGCCCGTTGTCCGAATGATCCATTCAAAGGTGCCAAAAATAACAATCCAGTTGAATACGGAAACTGCCAGAATGCGGGTAATCAGACGACGAGAGAGTAACGGTTCATTCGTTGGGCGAGGCAGGTTTTGCATCACGTCGGGGGAGGGGGGCTCGAATGCCAGTGGCACAGATAGCGCGATCGAACCCACCATGTTCAGCCAGAGGATTTGCACCGGAAGAATGGGCAGGGGGCTTGCTAAAAATACCGCGATTAAAATCGTCATCGATTCGCCCCCGTTGACCGGTAGGATGAAGGCGATCGCCCGCAACAAATTCTTATAAACGGTGCGCCCCTCTTCTACGGCTCGTTCAATGGAGGCGAAGTTATCATTCGTCAGGATCATATCTGCCGCTTCTTTCGAGACTTCGGTTCCGGTAATTCCCATCGCAGTTCCGATGTCTGCCTGTTTCAAGGCAGGCGCATCATTCACGCCATCTCCGGTCATGGCGACAATTTCGCCTTTCGACTGAAGTGCTTTGACCAGGCGGAGCTTTTGTTCCGGGGCAACCCTGGCAAACACATTGCTTTGTTCAACAGCGTTTGCCAGTTCCATCTCGCTCATATCCGCTAGTTCTCGTCCGGTGAAGATGGGTGCATCCGGTGTTTGATTGATTCCCATGCGCTGAGCAATTGCAGCAGCTGTTTTGGCATGGTCGCCCGTGATCATCTTCACCTGGATTCCGGCAGACTGGCAGGAGCGAATGGCTTGAATCGCTTCTGAGCGAGGTGGATCAATCATGCCTTGAAGTCCGAGGAAGACCAGGTTTCGCTCAATGTCGGAATGTTCAAGGGAGGATTTGGATCGGACAGCAGTTTTCTCTGCCAAAGCCAGCACTCTTAACCCCTGGTTTGCCAGGCGATCGACCATTTGTTCGATTGCAGTTGCATCAAGGGTGGTTGAATTTCCCGCAGCATCGACCATTTGGTAACACCGTTTGAGGATCGCCTCAATGGAACCCTTGACGTAAATCAACTGCTCGGAACCGCGATTGTGTAAGGTCGCCATGTACTGAAATTGAGATTCAAACGATAGGGTAGCCCTGCGCGGCAAGGTTTCTGCCAGGGATTCTGGGATTAGCTCTGCCTTACGAGCCGCCGTTACCAAGGCTCCCTCGGTTGGGCTACCCACCACTGTCCAGTTGCCCTCTTGCTCTTTAATTTGGGCGTCGTTGCATAGTAGCCCTGCTTGCAGGCATTGAGAGAGAGCAGGCGTTTCTGCTAAATCAATGGGCTGTCCTTTGAGTGTGATCTCTCCCTCTGGCGCGTAACCGCCACCACTGACCTGATAAAGTTTCCCTCCGGCATAAATTTCCTGCACCGTCATCTGATTTTCGGTGAGCGTTCCGGTTTTGTCGGAACAAATGACGGTGGTACTGCCCAAAGTTTCAACGGCTGGCAGTTTGCGAATAATGGCATGATGCTTTGCCATCTGGGAAACCCCAATCGCCAGGGTTACTGTCAGGATTGCGGGTAAACCCTCAGGAATGGCACTCACGGCGAGCGCAACGGCTGCTTTAAAGACCTCAACCCAGGAGAAACCTTGGGCGACTCCCACCGCAAAGGTTAATGTTGCCAGAGCCAGAACGACGTATAGCAGGGTTTTGCTAAATCGATCGATTTTTCGGGTTAAAGGGGTTTCCAGGCTGTGGCTCTGCTGCATCATCTGGGACAAATGCCCAGTTTCAGTCTTGTCACCAATGGCGACAACCAATCCCTGCCCCCGTCCAAAAGTGACTAAGCTTCCGGTGTAAGCCATGTTTGCCTGTTCTGCCAGAGGAGTGTCTGGCGGCAGTGGGGTGAGGCTTTTCTCAACAGGAACAGACTCTCCGGTTAAGCCTGACTCATCGATTTGGAGGTCAAAAACTTCAATCAAACGCAAATCTGCCGGGACTTTATCCCCTGATGCCAGCAGCACCAAATCTCCCGGCACCAGTTCACTGGAAGAAATGACCTGTTTTTGTCCATCCCGCAGGATGGTTGCTTCCGTTGTGACGGATTCTGCGAGAGCGGCGATCGCATTCTCAGCTTTTGACTCCTGGATAAAGCCAATCACGGCATTGATGATCGTGACTCCGAAGATCACTCCAGCATCAATCCATTCGTGCAGAAAAGCGGTGACGATGCCTGCTGCTAGAAGTATGTAGAGCAACGGTTGGTTGAATTGCTGGAGAAAACGAACCCAGGCACTCTGGCTTTTCTGGGCAGTCAGTTCGTTAGCACCAAAGCGATCGCGCCGTTCCTTTGCTTCCTGAGTGGAAAGACCTGTATCAGGGTCAGTTTCTAAAGATTGAACAACCTCTTTCACCGACAGATGGTGCCATTGATCCTGTGTTGGATGTTTCGCCAGTGTTTCAACCATTGTGTTTTCTCTACTCGAACTCGGTAATCACACAGCCCCAAGACTGTTTCTCATTACCTCTAGCGTCGATGAGAAAAGTGAACTAAATATGATCACTCGATTCTAACCACTCACTTTTCGATCACATTTGGCTTTCAAAGTAAGAGGCAAGCGAATTGGAGTAGCGTATGGACTGGCAAGCAATATTTCACTGGGTCTATGTCACCGCGATGGTGATCGGGGCACTTTATTTCATGGCTCTCAGTCGCAATCCATGCGGGGTGCCCAAATATGAGTATTTAGTTGCGACCTTTATTCCCATCTGGTCGGGACTCGCCTACATGGCAATGGCAATGGGGCAGGGAAAAGTTGAGATAGCAGGACAAATCACGCACTATGCCCGCTACATCGATTGGTTCGTAACCACTCCCCTACTGCTGCTGTCGTTATCGTGGACAGCGATGCATCACATTGCCAAAGATTGGACTCTGATTGCTGGGCTGATGGGAACGCAAGTGATTGTGATTGGGAGCGGGCTAATCGCAGATTTATCTACCACAGATGAAACACGCTTTGTTTGGTATACCTGCGGTGTTGTTGCGTTTCTCGTGGTTCTTTGGGGAATTTGGGTGCCGTTGCGGGCAAAAACTCGGGGTCAGGGGATGGAGTTTTCCACCCTTTATACAAAGCTCGTTGCCTATTTCACGGTATTTTGGATTAGCTACCCGATCGCCTGGTTAATTGGTCCTTCTGGTTTGGGCTGGGTCAACCAAACAATTGAGACATTGCTGTTTTGTGTACTTCCCTTTTTCTCTAAGGTTGGGTTCAGCTATCTAGATTTGAATGGTCTACGCCGTTTGAGAACACGGTCTACAGCGACAAGCCCTAAAATCCTTTATTGAGGCAGAAGTAGATTTACTCAATGATCTCGTAACGGACTAGCTGGCGCACATCTTGACGCGACAACTGAAGCTCATTGGCGATCGCTGCTTCAATTTGGCTAGGGTCTGTTGTGGCGAGTTCTAATTCCATCCGTTTCAAAACCGAATCGGCTGTTTCGACCTTCACCTGAGTAATATTCTGGTTTCGGTTAATGACGGCATTGATCAGCAGGATATTCACAGACACAACTGCTTTAAGCTGAGTATCTGCCTGAAGCTTCGTTGCAGTTGGCTGAGATTGCTGCAATTCTTGAGCCGTCAAAATGCTGGAGCCAAGCCAGAATGCTATTGCTACCACTGGGAGGGGCAACCAAAATTCTGCACCTGATGCCTGTAACCAGCGTTTGATCACCCTCGATCGATGCTCCTCAATAGCGTTTTCCCTGACTGTAATACAGCCTTCTGCTGCTTAAAATCTAGCTTTAAGGAGATGTGTAATCTCATCTCAGAACTCAATGCTAGAACTGCAAGCCATCGAAAGGCTGGGCGGAAAAATGAAAATATTGCTAGTAGAGGACGACCCGAAACAACTACTTCCACTCCAGATTGCTTTGTCTCAAGCAGGGCATAGCGTAGATGGTATCAAAGACGGAAAAACGGCTCAGTGGCTTTTATCTGAGAAGGACTATGATCTTTTGGTTCTGGACTGGATGTTGCCCCATGTCAGCGGGGTAAATCTTTGTCAGCATTATCGTGCCCTGGGAAAAACGGCTCCCGTTTTGATGATTACGGCAAGAGATACAACTTCTGAAAAAGTGACTGGGTTAGATGCAGGAGCCGATGACTACTTAGTAAAGCCCATTGACTTAATTGAGTTTATGGCACGCGTGCGGGCGTTGAGGCGGCGATCTCCCTTATGGGTTGGAGACACGCTGAATTTAGAAGATCTGTACCTCCATCTTGATTCGCTAACTGTAGAAAGACAGGGTAAATCTATCACCCTCTCCAGCCGTGAGTTTCAATTGCTAGAACACTTTATGCGTCACCCTCGCCAGATCTTGAGCCGCAACCAGATTGAGCAAGCCGTATGGGAATGGGGGACAGAGCCTGATAGCAATGCGATTACCGTTTTAGTTCGTAAACTTCGTCAACGCTTACAATCTGTAGAAGCCAGTGATTGGGTTGAGAGTATTTATGGAATGGGGTATCGGCTGTCTCCTCCGGAGAATTAATTTTTATCGGAATCACCATCCTATTCACAGCAGAATGTGTTTAATCAGAGTCGTCGCAATCTAGCCCGCTGGTTTACCCTCTCAATGGGTAGTATTCTTGTGTTGTTTGCAGGAGTCATTTACCAGATTGAGGCGAAAGACAAACGAGAGGCACTCGATCGCTTGCTGCTCGACAAAACCCGGATTATGGCGGCGAGCGTTCATTACGATGTTCGCCAGAATCAAACTGCGGTCGATTTAACCAATGTTCCTCTACTAGGGAGTGGTTCTCACCCACTGGCTGAGGATTTGATCTATGTGCGTTGGTACAACGCCCAAGGACGCTTGGTTCGTTTCTTTGGGGCTGCCCCTGCCAATCAGCTCAATACTTCTCCGGGTTATCAAACGATTCAACCGGCTGATCCCTTGTTGCAGCATCGCTGGTTGCGCCAGATTACGCTACCTGTTGAGGGGCGAACAGGGACGCTGGGCTACCTTCAGGTTGCAACGCCCCTAACAGAAACCCACAATCAGTTGCAAGAGCTTCAGATTGCACTAACCCTGGCAGTGCCGATCGCATTGGGGTTGATTGGCTTAGCGGGTTGGCTATTGAGTGGAATTGCCATGCAGCCCATTCGGCAGTCTTATCAACAGCTTCAACGCTTTACAGCCGATGCCTCCCACGAGTTGCGATCGCCCCTTTCTGCCATCTTGACCAATGCTCAGGTAGGGTTGATGCTTGCATCAGATGATTCCCGGTTCCAGCCATCCCTAGAAAATATCGTAGATAGTGCTAAATCAATGGGTTCTCTGGTGAATAATCTGTTGCTCCTAGCGCGTCATCAGGGAAAGCTCGCGCCTGAGTCGTTCAAACTGCTCACCCTCAATCAATTTCTAGCGGAAATCGTTCCCCAATTTCGGGTACTGGCAGAAGCACAAGACATTCAACTTGAATATGAGCAGCCAGAACAAGCGATTAAGGTCTGGGCTGATCCTGATTTGTTGAGGCAGGTGATTGAAAACTTGCTCAGTAATGCTTGTAAATACACTTCTACAGGTGGGTCAGTGCGGTTGCGACTTGTTCCCCATCCAGGTTGGGCCGTGATTCAAGTCATTGATACCGGAATCGGAATTCCAGAAGTGGACTTACCCTATATCTTCGATCGCTTTTACCGGGTTGATACGGCGCGATCGGTCGACAGCGGTGGCTCTGGACTGGGGTTAGCGATCGCTCAACAGATTGTTCAGGCTCACAGTGGGCATCTTCATGTAAAGAGCGTCATCGGTCAAGGTTCAACGTTTCAAGTTGAACTACCCCTCAAACTACCCTCCTAGTGACTCTTCCATCTTCTGTCTTAAACTCTTGGAGCGTACATCATGATCAGGACACCCACTAGGATAATGGTCGCTCCAACCCAATCCAAGCGATCGGGAGCAACATTATCGATTCGCCATCCCCAAAGGATTGACAGCATGATAAAGATACCACCATAAGCGGCATAGGCTCGTCCAAAATTCGCGGGTTGAAGCGTTGCAACAAATCCGTAGGTTGTCAGCAAAATAGCGCCAACCATTGCTAACCAGATGCTTTTTCCTTCACGTAGCCATAACCAAATCAGGTAGCCGCCCCCAATCTCACACAGACCCGATAAAACAAAGACCAATAGTGAAAAAATTGTTGTCATGATAAATCAAATCATTGATCACAATGTTGAGATTAGACTTGTCGGGAAATAAGCAAGAATAGAAGGCAGAAATGGGATAAGCAAATGCTGGATATTGAACGGGTGCTGACACAAGACCGCTTGCTGCGCGCTTTAACTGGCTTGAA
>NZ_JAMPLI010000039.1:0-47569 GCF_039962475.1 Leptolyngbya sp. GB1-A1
AAAGCCAGGGTCAATTGGAGATTTTCCAGTGCAGGTGCGCGCATTCGGTTAGGGCATCTCTATCCTAAATTAAAGCATGCTAACTAGGCAAAGTTTATTTGGTGAACTACTAGTCTTACGGATGGATTTCAGGAATTGCAGCCCGGCATTTTGTCCTGGCTCGGCAATCTGTCCTGGATCGAGGTCGCGATCGCTTTGCCGCAATCCGGTTGATCAATTTCATCGTGTTGCTCAATTTTATAGCGGCTTAATTTATAGAGTCTTAATACAGGCTTGATACAAACTCCTTTTACAAGCCTTAAGGTCTAGGGAAAGCTGAGCGTAGAAGCGGCAAGCAAGGAATTAAAGCAACGGCAATGAAACATATCCACCTCGATCGCACACCGAAAGAACCCGTCTCCCACAATCCGGCGATTCAAAAGCAGGTCATGCTGCGACTGGGCGATTTGCCCCACTTGACTAATTTTTCCCAGGCTCGGTTTGCCCCCGGACAATTCGCGCCCGCCCATGCTCATGCCGATATGTGTGAGGTATTTTTTGTCGAATCGGGCAGCGGGGAGATCGAGGTGAACCAGCAAATTTATTCGCTGACTGCCGGAGCCTGTATTGCCGTGGAGCAGGGCGAGGTTCACGAAGTTCGCAATACGGGCAGCGAGGAACTGGTTCTCACTTATTTCGGGTTACGGGTTGAATCAGCGTAATTTTTGTTGAATGTAGAGAAATCTTGGGTACGATAAGCAGCAGCGATTAGCAGCACGATGCGAAGCAGTTCCCCTTTCAGGGTAATCGCCTTCCACGTTAGGCTTTGGCAAGATGGGCAGACCCGCTTGAGCGAGGGTTCATGCCTGCCAGAGCGTCTACGATCGATCCTTATTGCTATTTTAAAACTCATTCCATCATGATTTTCCGGTTCAAATCTCGGATCATTTGGGCAACTGTTTTTAGTTTGAGCCTGATTCTTGTTGCGTTTTCTCACCGCTCGCCCACCAATCTGGCCGGGTCAAAGCTGGCAGTTGCGCCCTATCCCCACACTGTGTTTGTGCATCTGTTTGAGTGGCGATGGGATGATATTGCTCAGGAGTGCGAGAGTTACCTTGCCCCCCACGGTTACGGAGCCGTTCAGATTTCTCCTGCCGCAGAGCACGTTGTTTTACCTCAGCAAGGGTTCCCCTGGTGGCAACGGTATCAGCCTGTTAGCTATCAGCTCGTTAGCCGCAGCGGGAGTCGATCGCAGCTTGCCCGAATGATCGATCGCTGTCACAAAGTCGGAGTCAAAATCTATGCCGATGCCGTAATTAATCACATGGCAGCCGATGCGAGTGGAATTGGCAGTGCAGGCACAAAGTTCGATCGCTACCAATATCCCGGACTTTATGAGCCAAAAGACTTTCACACCTGCCGCAAAGGGATTCAAAACTACAACGATCGCCAGCAAGTGACCCAATGCGAACTGGTTGGACTGCCCGACCTGGATACCAGCAATCCCTCAGTGCAGCAGCGGATCGCGGAGCATCTGATCGATTTGGTGAGCCTGGGCGTTGATGGCTTTCGGATTGATGCTGCCAAGCACATAGACGCAGCCGATATTGACAGGATTCTCAAGCGAGTCTACCAGGCGGTTGACCCCGACCCCTTTATTTATCAGGAAGTGCTTGATCCGGGCAATGAAGCGACCAAAAAGCAGGACTATTACGCCAACGGACGAGTCATTGAGGCAGAGTACGGGAGAGCGGTTAGTGAGCGGTTTATGGGTATGAGTGGCGCAATCGCCCAGCTCGAAACCCTCGGCGAAACTTGGGGATTGATGCCCAGCGAGAAAGCGATCGTGTTTATTGACAACCACGATAAGCAGCGCGGTCATGCAGGCGGCGGCAACTACCTGACTTACAAGAACGGCAAACTCTACGAGCTAGCAAATGTGTTTATGCTGGCGCATCCCTATGGTATTCCTCAGGTGATGTCGAGCTATGCTTTCTCCCATCCTGATCAGGGTCCGCCTGCGGATGCTCAGGGCAATACTCAGCCTGTTTACCAGAATGGTCAAGCCCACTGTCTGGAGTCTTGGATGTGTGAGCATCGTCGCCCGATCGTTGCTGCAATGGTCAACTTCCGCAATCAGGTCGGTGTCGATAGCCCGATCGCCCATTGGTGGAGCAATGGCAACAATCAGATTGCCTTCGGGCGGGGTTCATCCGGCTTTGTGGTGATTAACCGCGAATCGGAGCCACTCACCCAAACCCTGCAAACCAGTCTACCGCCTGGGGCTTACTGTAATGTGCTGGCGGCTGAAGCTAATTTCGCTCCGCAGTCCAACTCACAGCAATGTCAGGATGGGGCGATCGTTATAGTCGATGCTCAGCAACAGATTACCGTCACCCTGGAAGGCATGGCTGCCCTGGCAATTCATATCGGCGTGAAAGCGGGATAGCTTAATCAGCTTCAAGGCTTCTCAAATCACCTCTGAGCTAGCGGTCTTTATCTATCAATCTTTAATCTATTAGTCTTTGATCTATCGGTCTTGATCAATGAGTATTCTGATGCTCTACAGAAGGGCAGATAATAAGACAAGATTTGGATTAATAGAGAGTCTTAATGCAAACGCTTCAGGAACTCATCACTTTCCTCCGTTGTTACTCTCCTCCCTTGATAGATAGATTTCATTACTCTTCAGGGTATTTCATGATGAAGGCTAGAAATGCTCTGCCGTACTGCGGCTCAGCCTTACTCGATCGATTGAGTTTTGCAGATCGGGTTGCCCTCACTACCCAAAGCTGGCAATCAGCAGGAGTCCTATTGAATGGTTAAGCGAAGCAGATCAGCCACAGTGCACCGCAGCAGGCTCGCCCACTGGCTGCTTGAAGAAGCACATACCAGTAAAGAAGGTCCATACACCAAGGAACAGGCTCATCCCAAGCATCCGTGGTGGCAGGTGATGTGTCTGACCGGAGTAGACTATTTTTCGACGTTGGGCTATCAGCCCGGAATTGCTGCCCTTGCTGCAGGATCGCTCTCCCCGATCGCCACCCTGATCCTGGTTTTGCTGACCCTTTTTGGCGCGCTGCCAATTTATCGCCGCGTGGCGCAGATGAGTCCGCACGGGGAAGGCTCGATTGCCATGCTGGAGCATTTGCTGTCTTGGTGGCAGGGCAAGCTGTTTGTGCTTTGTTTACTGGGCTTTGTCGCCACGGACTTTATTATTACAATCACGCTGTCGGCGGCAGACGCAACCGCTCACATTGTCGAAAACCCGATCGTCTCTCATGTTTTTCACGGGCACGAAGTGCCAATTACGCTGATTTTGGTGGCTTTGCTGGCTGCAGTCTTTTTGCGCGGATTTCGGGAAGCGATCGGGCTAGCGGTGGTTCTGGTAGGAGTTTATTTGCTGCTCAATCTCATTGTGGTGGGCATGGGCGTGTCCCAGGTGATTCAGCAGCCGATCGTAATTGATAACTGGCGCACTGCCCTGTTGACCGAACGCGGTAATCCGCTGATGATGTTGGCGATCAGTGCCCTACTGTTTCCCAAGCTTGCCCTCGGACTGTCTGGCTTTGAAACGGGTGCGGCTGTCATGCCTCTGGTGAAAGGTAAACCTGGCGACACCGAGGAGCATCCGAAAGGGCGAATTCAGAACACCCATAAACTGCTGACCACTGCCGCGCTGATCATGAGCTTTTTTCTGATTACGAGCAGCTTTGTCACCATTTTGCTAATCCCCGCTGCTGAGTTTCAGCCCGGCGGCAGAGCCAGTGGACGTGCCCTCGCTTATCTAGCGCATCAATATCTGGGCAACGGATTTGGCACGCTGTACGACCTCAGCACTATTTCGATTCTCTGGTTTGCCGGAGCCTCGGCAATGGCAGGCTTGCTCAATATTGTGCCGCGCTATCTGCCCCGCTATGGCATGGCTCCCGACTGGGCAAGGGCAACCCGACCGCTCGTGCTGGTGTTTACGCTGATCGCCTTTGTCGTAACGCTGCTCTTTAAGGCAAATGTAGAGGCACAGGGCGGAGCTTATGCCACTGGGGTGCTGGTGCTGATGACTTCAGCTGCTTTTGCAGTAACGCTGGCTGCCCATCGCCACGGCGCAAAACGAGGCAGGATTGTGTTTGGGACGATTACGCTCGTGTTTATCTATACGACGATCACCAACATCATTGAGCGTCCTGAAGGCATTCGGATTGCCGCATCTTTTATTGGCGCAATTATCTTGGTGTCGCTGGTGTCTCGCGTCTGGCGATCGACTGAACTGCGCGTCGAACAAATTGATATGGATGAAACTGCCCGCCGTTTTATTGCCGAGGAGGAAGCCAATCAAGGAATGATTCGCCTGATTGCCAATCGGCTTACTGTAGGCGACGAAGCCGAATATCGTGCTAAAGAAGAGGAAGTGCGGGAGGACAACCACATTCCGCCGACGGATTCGGTGCTGTTTCTAGAAATCCAGGTCGCGGATGCTTCTGAATTTGCCGAGAAGATTCGGCTTAGGGGCGTTGAGGTTGGCAACTATCGAATTTTGCGCGCTCAGGGGGCTGCGGTTCCAAATGCGATTGCCGCCATCCTACTCTACATCCGTGATCAGACGGGTGAACTGCCCCATGTCTATTTTGGCTGGATCGAAGGCAACCCGATTCAATACCTGCTGCGATTCATCCTTTTTGGCGAAGGGGATATTGCGGTGGTAACGCGAGAGGTGCTGCGGAAAGCCGAGCGGAAGCCTCAGCATCGTCCGGTGATTCATGTGGGCGGGTGAGTAAAAGATACCCTTCGATCGTCACTCAATCTGCTGACTCGATCGCCGCACCACAGCCGTGATGATTCCGATTCCAAAGGCTGCCAGCAGTGCAAACCCTAGCAAAAGGCGGCTGCCTTCGAAAATTCCGGCTCCGGCAGCGACCCAGAGCGGTTTGGCGATCGCAATACTCACCAGCAGAGCGACCAGATAGCTTTGCCAGCGAATCTGGGTGAGTCCGATCGCATAGGCAACAAAATCAAACAGTCCGGTCATGAGAAATCCCATCATCAGAAAGAAATTGCGCTCTAGATGCTGCTGACCGAGGCGATCGATCTTTTCCATAAATTGCTGTCCGACAAACCGCTCGACCCAGCCACGTCCGTATCGCCGCGCAATGTAGAAATTAAACGTGCAAGATGCCAGATCTGCCAGTGCGACCACGGCTAACCCCCACGAGAAGCCAAATAACCCGCCTGCCAGCACTGCATAAGCGGTTCCCGGCAACACGGGCAGAATAACGCTGGTAAAGCGCAAGCCAAAGACGATCGCTGGTGCCCAGATGCCAAAGCGATCGACCTGTTCGCGAACCTGCTGAAGACCGATCGTTTGCAGGAGCCAGAGAATGCCAACGAGGAGCAGTCCGATCAGGATGCCGCGAAGGAGAGGAAGGGGTTTCAGGGACATGGGGAAATGGGGAAGGTGGGGGCGAGGGAGTCAGGGGATTAGGGGTTGTTAGAGAGATGGTCGAAATATTGCTGGAGGAGCGGTGGCAGGGTGGCGAAGGCGATCGCAAAAGTTCTTTCGCTGGTGCGCTGTCTGACGACCTTGGCATACAGTTCTTCGGACGTTGTTTGGGCGGGTTGGGTTGGGCTGGGGAGGAATAGATTGATTTTGAGATTGGTCATCTCGCTGGGGAGACTGTTTCGATCTGCTGCAACGATCGCCGCTTTCTTGGACGAGAGCTTGACTAAATGACCTTCAAAATAAACATTGCTCACCCGCTTGTCTTCCACGATCGCATAGCGTAGCCGAAGGGGGCGGGGCAGATTGAAAAGGGCTTCTTCTTCTTTAGGCAAATAGAGATTGTAATAGCCGCTGACGCCGTAAACTTCATAAACCACAATCGGCTGCTGAATGCCTTTGGGCTGCACCTGCTTTTGGCGGGTGATTTTGACGCTTGATCCGGCTTCTTGCAGGGTGTCTTCGGAAATGAGAATTTGTCCGCCCTGGGTGTAGGACTCGATCCGATAAGTCAGGTTAACCGGGCTGCCGACAATGCCGTATTTGGTGCGCTGTTCTGAGCCAATGTTGCCCACTACCACATCTCCGGTGTGAATGCCGATGCCCATTGCCAGGGGAGACAAGCCCCGTGACTGAAGCTGAGCATTTACCGCGCCCATTGCAAGCTGCATCGCACAGGCACAGGCAACGGCTCGCAGGGCATCGTCAGAGCGGGCAGTCGGCGCACCAAACAGCACCAAAATGCCATCGCCCATGAATTCGTCGATCGTTCCCTGGTACTGATTGATCACCTCCGACATTTGCCCCAGGTAGAGATTGAGGATATGAATCACGTCTTCGGGCTGCAATCGCTCTGCTAAAGCGGTAAAGCCACGCAGGTCAGAAGTCAGAATCGTGATTTTGCGGCGATCGCCCCCCAGCTTCAAACCTTCCGGGTTTTCCAGCAGGTTCATCACAATCTCGTTGCTGAGATAACGACCAAACACCTGACGAATCAGCTGGTTGCGGTTTTCTAAATCTTGATTGACGTTTGCCAGATCTGCCGTTCGTGCCTGCACCCGTCCTTCCAGTTCGCGGGCAGTTTCGCGCAGCTTGCCCACCACCAGCCCCAGCCCGGAAAGCCCAATAAACGAAAGGCTACCGAGCATGAAAAAGGTATCTCTCAGCTCGTGGCTCACTTTCTGATTCAGGCTGTCGATCGTTTGACTCACTTCCCAAACACCGCCGACATCGCCCACTTCCCAATCTTTTTTGGGGCTATTGGGGTGGGTATTGTGGCAGGCAACACAGGTCGCTCTCATAATGCTAGCTTCGCCGTAGCGAAAGGTGGTCAGTCCGTTGACTTTTTCGATGCGCGAGAATTTTTGCTGAGGATTTTTCCGTAAATACGCCAAAGCATCGCGCTCAAAGCCATCTCGCATTCCGCCCTCTTTGCGCCAGGGAAACGGAAAGTCGCTATAAAACCGCATTGACATATCGCGATTTTCTTCGGTGATTCGATCGCTCAGTTCGATCGCAAAGGTAGAAGGCAGGGGAATCGCTCCGCTTTGAGTGAGATAGGCATGGGTGACGGAAATGCCATCGACCGTTTTGGCGCGTTCAACAGCCGCCTGGCTATAGAGATCAATTGCTTGATTAAAGGATTGCGTATAAAGTTCAGCATTTTGAGTTGCCTGGGATTCAATCAAACTGGCAGACAGACGTGACATATTAGAGAACACGACCCCTGCCGCAATACAAAACAGGAGGACAAGGATCAGCACAATCCGCCTCATTAAAAGCCGAAAAACCCAGTTCCAAATCTTGCCCATGAATCCTTCGTTAAAAAATAGTTAGAAAAAGGGGCATTGCTGAATCGGGATATGAAGGGTGCAAATTTAGCTTCTGTATCGCCCCCTAAATCCCCCAATGCTGGGGGACTTTGAATTCTGGTTCCTCCCACCTTTGGAGGGCTAGGGGGGCGTATCATACTTCGATTCAGCAACGCCGAAAAAGGATCGTTTGAAAAAATAGATAGATAGATGCCTGCATGATTAAAACCATTAAACCGAAGAAATGACTTGCCTGAAGCCAATGTATCTCAACTTGGTAATTCAACTCGATCAGGAGTGCTGGGATAATGAGTATAAAGCGATCGAAAATTTGTAGAAAATTACACCTCTTCTAATATTGCCGCATGGAGATCGATCAGGCGTTATTGTTTACAGACGCTTTAGTATTTGCCAAAACCGGACTTCACTTAAGCGACTTGCAGCAAGCCATGTTGCGGGCATCTTGGTCATGGACTCGGCAAAGCTATGACCAGATCGCCGATGCCTATGGCTATTCGCCCACTTATCTCAAGCACGATATTGGACCCAAGCTCTGGAAACTGTTATCCGAAGTTTTAGGCGAAAAAGTTACAAAAACCAGTTTTCGATCGGCGATCGAGCGTCAAATGGCGCAGCAAAGTAGCCAGCCCGAAGCAGTCAGCGAAACAGCGATTGTCCCCGTTGCTGCCCCGGTTGCTTCAACACCGCCTGAGCAGGATTGGGGCGAAGCTACCGATGTCAGCTTTTTTTATGGGCGACAGGCTGAACTGGCAAAGTTAGAGCAGTGGATTTTGGGCGATCCCAAAGGAATCAGCGGAACTGCACGCTGCCGTTTAGTCACGCTGCTGGGCATGGGCGGCATGGGTAAAACCACGCTATCAGTGAAGCTGGCGCAGCACATTCAGTCCCACTTTAAGCGGGTGATTTGGCGATCGCTTCGCAATGCCCCTGCTTTTTCAGATCTGCTGGCTGAAATCCTGCAATTTTTGGGAAATGATGCGGCTCAGTTTCCAGAAACCGAGAGTGGACGACGATCGCAGCTTTTGAAGGAACTGCGGAACCATCGCTGCTTGATCATTCTAGATAACGTCGAATCGATTTTGCAAAGCGGCTCCTACCGCGAAGGCTATGAGGAGTATGGCGAACTGTTCCGGCAGGTCGGTGAAACGGTTCATCAGAGCTGTCTGCTGCTGACCAGCCGCGAAAAGCCGCCAGAGGTTGCTCTGCTGGAAGGAGTTAATTTACCTGTGCGGGGATTGCAGCTCGCCGGATTGCCTCCAGAGGAAGGACAGGCACTTTTGCAGCTCAAGGGAACCTTTCAAGGCACAGCGGCAGAATGGCATCAGCTCATTGCGGGCTATGCAGGTAATCCCCTTGCTCTGAAAATTATTGCAGCAACAATCCAGAATTTATTTGACGGCAGTATTTCTGAATTTCTCAAGCAAGAGACATTTGTTTCAGGAAATATTCGCACATTGATCGAACAACAGTTTGAGCGTTTATCAGAAGCCGAAAAAAATATTATTTATTGGCTTGCACTCTATCGTGAACCTGCTTCAATCAATGATTTAAAGACGGATATCTTTCCCAGCATTTCAGCGCAAAACTTGATTGCGATTTTGGAAGCTTTGGAACAACGATCGCTGATCGAAAAAACGCAGTCTGTAGGAATGGGAAAGCGAAGTTCCCTGTTCTCGCTTCAGCCCGCAGTTATGGAATATGTCAGCGATCGTCTGGTGAATGGCGTGTGTCAGGAAATTCGCTCGCAAACCGGAGTTGCTCAAGCCCGATTTCTCAAAGGCTTTGCCCTGCTCAACACCCGGCACAAAGATTACATTCAAGAAGCACAGATTCGATTGATTCTTCAGCCGATCGTGCAGCAGTTACAGACTGATTGGGACGGTTCTATCTCCTTAGCCGATCAGTTGCTACAGTGTCTAAAGCAGCTTCGGGAAAAGCCTTCCTCGGTTACGGGCTATATGGGCGGCAACCTGTGGAATTTGCTGGCTCAACAGCAGACGTATTTCAGGAATACCGACCTTTCCCAATTAACCCTATGGCACGCCAATTTTCAGCAGTCCACGCTGCACCGAGTTAACTTTGCCCAGTCTGATTTATCGAACGCTGTTTTTGCCGAACCGCTCAGCATTGTTTTTGCTGTAGCATTCCACCCAGACGGCGATCGCTTAGCGACCGGAGATGCAGAAGGACGGCTGCGGCTATGGCAAACCAGTAATGCAAAACCCCTGCTTGACTTTGCAGGACATCAGGGCTGGATCTGGGCGATCGCCTTTAGTGCCGATGGTCAAACGGTAGGCAGTTGCAGCAATGATAAGACCATTCGCCTCTGGCAAACTGATACGGGAGAATGCACGCAAATCTTTACTGGACATCGATTGGCAGCCTGGACGATCGCCTTTAATCTAAACGATCGTTGGTTAGCGAGCGGCAGCGACGAATTCACCGTCAGAATTTGGGATCTTGCCACGGGCATTGAGTTCAGCCAATTATCCGGGCATCAGGGCAGCGTTCTTGCGGTTGCCTGGAGTCCGATTGCAGAGTCCTGGCTTGCCAGCGGCAGTTCCGACGGCACAATTCGCCTTTGGGATGTGGCAACCGGAAGTCAGCAGGTGTTTCAGGGGCACAGTGATTGGGTTTGGTCAGTGGCATGGCGAACTGATGGACAAATCATTGCCAGCGGCAGCGCAGACGGCACAATTCGCCTTTGGGATGTGGCAACCGGAAAATGGATTCAGACTTTGCAGGACGGTGGAGCCCCTGCGCGAGTACGATCGATCGCCTGGAGCGAAGATGGCTTGACCCTGATCAGCGGTGGCGACGACAAAACCGTGAGAATCTGGGATTTACAAACGGGCGAATGCCGTACTGTGCTGCGCGGACATACCCATCCGATCTTTTCTGTCGCGCTCAATGCTCAGGATGCAACCCTCGCCAGCGGCAGCGCAGATCAAACGGTTCGGCTCTGGGACATCGCCACAGGTCGCTGTTTGAGAACCTTAAAGGGCTATACGAACTCTGTGTTTTCGGTGGCGTTTCGGGCAGATGGGCAACTGCTCGCTAGCAGCAGCACCGACCAAACCGTGCGGCTCTGGGATCTGCAAACCTGCAATTATCAAACGCTTCAGGGACATGAAGGCTGGGTGACATCGGTTGCGTTTCATCCTCAAGGACATCTCCTCGCCAGCAGCAGTGCTGACCAAACCGTACGCCTGTGGTCTGTATCAAGTGGAAAATGCCTCAAAATTCTGCAAGGACATCGCAACTGGGTGCAGTCGATCGCCTTTAGCCCTAATGGCGAATTCTTAGCCAGCAGTGGGGATGATCGCACGCTGCGAATCTGGTCAGTCAGCACCGGGAAATGCCTTAACCTTTTACACGGACATGAGGGCTGGGTCTGGTCGGTTAGCTTTAGTCCTGATGGTGAGATCCTTGCCAGCAGCAGCGAAGATCAAACGGTTCGCCTCTGGTCGGTAAGTACCGGAGAGTGCCTGACAATTTTGGCAGGACACCAGAGCCGAGTGCAGTCGATCGCCTTTAGTCCCGATGGACAACGGCTAGCAAGTGCTAGCAGCGATGAAACCGTGCGCCTCTGGTCGATACAGACCGGGCAATGCCTTCACGCCCTAACCGGACATACCAACAATGTTTGGTCAGTGGCGTTTAGCTCGGATGGACAATGGCTTGCCAGCAGTAGCCTCGATCAAACGATTCGCCTATGGGACGTTGCGATCGGAACCTGCATCAAAATCCTGCCTGTCGCGACCCAGGCAATGCGAACGGGAATTGCTTTTCGTCCTTGTTCTTCGACCCAACCTTCTTCAGCCCAACCTTCTTCAACCCAACCTTCTCTGACACTGCCCGAATCGCTGACCCTTGCCTGTGGCAGTCAGAACGGGACGATCAATATTTGGGACATGGACACTTGCGAATGCCTCAACACGCTTATGCCTGATCAGCCCTATAGCGGCACGAATATTGCTGAGGTCATCGGTATTACAGAGGCACAACGAACCGCACTACAAGTATTAGGGGCGATCGAGGTAGACTCTCTCATGCCTTAGCGTTAAAAGATGTTTGAGGGGTGTGAAGGGTTCTCCATTGTCCCTTTCTACATTGCCTCTTTACTATATTGCCCCCTGCAAAGTTTCCCCAGATTGGGAGATTCAGGAGGCTACAAAGCCTTGAACCCAAGCAAAATCAACCGGTGTACACCCCAGCCTGGAACTGGAAACGGTTCGGGTGAAGGCTTTTCAACATCCTCTTAACTCATCCCAAAGCGACACCTTAAAAAGCTCCATAACTTTCCCTAACTTTCTGTTATCGCGTCATTCGGGCAGCGCGAATACAGTAAAGGAGTGATGAGAAACGAACGAGAGCGAACAGCTCAAACTCCTCTCAATCCAGGCTTCAAACCCCGTTAAAGCGTTTTTGCTCAGCGCAGTTTTGAATCTGCAACAGGCAACTTCCCGCTAGAACCCACTGCAACTTGCAGGGTATCTCTAGCCAGGGTCATTTGTTCTGCTGACTCATCACAGAATCGGTTCGCATTCCATGTACAACGTCATTCACCAAATCATTCATTAAGGAGAAACATCATGGTTTACATCAATATCGACGGTAACGATCAAAACAACGTAATTCCCGTTTCGCTAAACGATACCAGGAACTATCAGCTCAGCGGTTACGCAGGCAATGACAAACTGCTGGGCGGCGCAGGTCACGACAAACTGCTGGGCGGCAAAGGCAATGACACGATGTTTGGCAGTGGCGGCAATGACATTATGATTGGCTTCGGCGGGACAGGCGATCGTGTGCCAGACGCCGAGTTTGACCAGATGACAGGCGGGCACGGCGGCGACCTGTTTGACCTGAGAGATGCGGTTGGTGCTCCAGGATATGTCGGCGGTGGTGATACGTTGAATCCATCCCAATCGAGCGGATTTGCAGTAATTACTGATTTCAAACCAAGCGAAGGCGATCGGATTCAGCTTGCAGAATTTCCCGCTCACTATGCCCTGCGCTCGGTCGAATGGGGACAGGAATTTGGCAACGCCGATAATGCAACCACTGAGGACGTGGCACTAGTGTATATCGGTCGCGAGCAAGACCAAAACGATGTGGTAGCGGTGTTGCAGGATGTTTCTACCCAGTTTGCCAAAAACCCCGCTGGCTTCCTCAATAATCCTGATGTGTTTGTCTTTGATCCCAAATACGTCCATCCCCAGCCCGGTGTGACCCCTCTACCTCCCCATTCCGGACATCCGGGTCTACAGCCGAATCCGGGACTTCCAAATGTGGGACAGCCCGGTCCACAGCCGAATCCGGGATTTCCCAATCCGGGACTTCCGCCGATCGAGCCGCCCAATCTTATTACCGGAACCCGACGCGCCGATCGTCTGCAAGGCACAGAGCGAAACGACATCATTCTGGGTTTAGCTCAAAATGACAGACTGACGGGAAATGGTGGAAATGATTCTCTGATTGGCGGAGCCAGCAAGGATCTGCTCAGCGGTGGTCTGGGTGCTGACCGATTTGTTTACACCAACGCGAAAGACGGCGGTGATCGCATTCAAGACTTCTCCCGCCAAGACGGCGATCGATTGGCATTCACTTCTGGTAACTTTGGTCGGTTAAACGTGGGTGATTTGAGTGCAGATGCGTTCGTGGTCGGCAAAGCAGCAAAAGATAGCGGCGATCGGTTCATCTACAATCAGCGATCGGGCAAGCTGTTCTACGACGCAGACGGTACAGGCAGCCGAGGACAGGTCGAGATTGCCACGCTGGGTAACAAACCGACTCTGGCAGCCAGTGACATTCTGATTGTGGCTTCGCCCTTCTAGATTGGTTCTTCTCTATCCCATCCGCCAATAACCAGGACAGAGGTTTCAAAAGAGCCTCTGTTTTCGTCCTATATCTGTTATCTGTTCTGTAGCCATCACTATCAGCAACAGCAAAGCCGATCGTCACAGTAAAATTAGCCCCAGGCGCGTTCCTGCGATCACTGCTTCGGTGCGGCTGGAGACCTGAAGTTTAGAAAAGATCGAGCTGATGTGAAATTTGATTGTATGTTCGGATAAATGCAGACGACGCGCGATCGTTTTATTGCTCATGCCTTCTGCGATCATTTGCAGCACTTCCATTTCGCGAGGCGTTAGGGGGGCAGTGGCAGGTTGGGCAGGCAGGGGGGCGGGAAGGTCGGTCAGGGCAGGCTGAAGCTCGTCGCTGAAGTCAGGATGCAGCACGATCAAGCCTACCGCAACCGCTTCGATCGCCGCTGTGATTTCTCCTGAGCCGATCGCCTGCGGTAGAATTCCGCGTACGTCCAGCCGCAGCAGATCTCGCATGGTTTCGGGTTCTGCTTCGTCGAGCAGCACGATGATCTGGGGCGAAAGGGTTGGCTCAAATCCAGGTTCAAGCTTTAACTCGAACAAAGGCAGCAGTATTGCCATATCCTCATCCGACCCTTCGATCTCCAGCACAATCACCTCCGCCTGCCAGCGATCGATCTCCTGAAGCAGGGTATCTGGCTCCGCTGCCCCCACCACCGTAAAGCCTGATTGGGCAGAGAGCAAAGCGGTGAGTCCTGCTCGCACGATCGCTGAACGCGCCACCACCCCAACTCGAATCATGCTGCCTCCCGCCCCTCGGTCTTGCGATCGAGAATCAAGTTGCGCTGAAGCTGCCGATCACCCCGCAGAACCGTGACTTGCCACCGATCGCCCGGTTTCGCCAGTTTGAGCCAGTCCGCCAGATCGCGATGCTGAAGAAAGGGACGATCGTTAATTCCCAGAACGACATCGCCGATCAAAAGCTGCCCAGCCGCCGGACTGTTTGGCGTTAAATCCGTAATCACCCAGCCCCGAATCGGTTTCCTGCCCTGTGCTAGCACCACAGGCTGAAGCATTGCCCCCAGTCGCGGCTGCTCCGATTGGCTCGCCAGAAAGCGATCGATCGCCTCGGTCGAGATGGCAAAGGCGCGTCCGTCTACGATCATGCTGTTGATGCCAAGCACCTGTCCTGCCAGAGTTGCCAGAGGGCCGCCCGAATAGCCCGGAGCCAAGCGCACATCGGCTTGAATCCAGGGAGACGCGGACTGAGGCGGTGCAACAGTGTGAATTATGCCCAGGCTAACTGCATTGTGAAGTCCTGCCGGATTGCCCACGGCGATGACCATTTCACCAACCCGCAGATTAAGCGAGGGAGCGATCGTTGCTTCGGGTAAATTTCGGGCATTCACCACCAGAGCTGCTAAATCGAGCGACTCATCTTTGCGAATCACTCTGGCTTCGAGCTGACGATTTCCGATCAGGGCGATGATTGCCCGACCACGCACCACATGAGCATTGGTGAGAATCAGTCCATCCGCATTCCAGATCACGCCCGACCCCATGCTGCCGCGACCCGACTGAAGTTGAACTGTGCTTTGCTGAAGCCGCTGAATTACATCTGTAAGCTGAGTATCAAATTCTGCAGCCCGTTCCAAATTAAAAAAACTGTTCATCAGCCTGCCCTCCGGGGACGCTCACCCACCAGAATCGTCAAAGAAATCAACTGTCCGCCCCGCACCATTTGCACGGTTAAAGGCTGTCCTACGCGCTCTGGGTCGAGCATTCGCTGAATGTCATCGATCGCCTCGATGCGCCGATGCGAAGCACTTTCCCCTTGGGGGTCATCATTCATTGCAACGATAATGTCGCCAATCAAAACGCCTGCCCGATCTGCCGGGCTGCCCGACTCCACACTGAGAATCAGGACGCCGCCGTTGCCCGCAAGCTGAAGCGACTGACAAAACGCCTCTGGAAGCTGAACAGGCTGCATCCCCACGCCCAAATAGCCGCGCACAATCCGCCCCTGGTTCACAAGCTGATTCACCACGCGATCGATCGTCGTCACCGGAATCGTCAATACCGAATGGCGCGGAGCCATCGTATTCATGCCCAGTATTTGCCCCTGAGTATTAATGAGCCCACTGCCCGAACCGCCCGGATACAGCATCACATCAGGACGAATCAACTGATCCACTTTGCCACCGTGCCACGTGCGCCATGCGCCGCCGATCGCGCTCACAATTCCCATGCTGGCAGTAATGCCTGTTTCCAGCGATCGTCCCACCGCGACGGTAAGATGTCCCACCCGAAGCTGCGCCGGATCGCCCAGGTTTGCCGCAGGTAAAGTCACGCTGTCGGGCAATCGCAGCACTGCCAGATCGATCGCCGAGTCGCGTCCAATCAACGTTGCAGTTACCGTTCCGTCTGCGAGCGTCAGCGTTACCGCATCATCCTGCTTGAGCGCATGATCCGTGGTAACAACAATGCCCGATCGCCAGTGAATACCGCTCGCACTGCCCCGCCGTCCTGCCTTTAAGCCAACGATCGAAGCGCCTGCTCGGGCGATCGAGTCTGCCAGAGTTTGAGAAAGTGCAGTCAGAGGACTAAAATCTTCGGTTGTCATCGCTGCCCTCCAGGAGCCTATTGCTTTACGGTCTTGCTTTACTCTCTACAATGCAGCAAAGACAAGCGACCCCGGATCAGCGAAATGGGGAGGAAGCGACCTGGAAAAATGGCTAGGGACTAATCAGAATGTTGACTCAGAACGTTGACTCGCAACCTGGATTTCCTGAATCAGCGATCGAGCTGCTGTTTCTTTAATCAATCGCTTGATCAAGCAATATTCAGTCAGAATGAGAACAATGTTGTATGACCCCTGCATCCTTGCCGGAAGAGCCAGAAGACAAATCGATCGCCTCAGCAGGGGAATGGCTTCGCATCGCCTCATTGACCTCGCCGCCCTGTAAGGACGAATTCCCCATCGCTCCCGTTCTTCCTGAAGCAATCCCTTCAGTCAATCTAGAATCTAACCCAGCCCTCGAACAAATCCTGCCGATCGAGATGCAGCCCCCCAGCCCGTATCGCGGTCAACCCCTGCAAGCTCCTTCGATCGCGCCACAACCAGAAGAGCAGGCGCATCAGTCATTTCGACCCAGCAGGTCAGCCCCTACAGCAAATTCCGCTTCTGCAACAAAACGCTTTTGGCTGCTGATGTTAGGAGCTGCAGTCGTTGCATTAGTCGTGGCGAGCGGGTTAAGGTCACAAAATTCCCCGTCGCGTCGTCCAATTCCCCCAACTCGAATTCCTCAAACCCTCTAGTGAGTAGGAAGAAAACAATCAATTCAGGGTGTTGCTGAATCAAGATATGAACGGTGCAAGTTTAGCTTCTGCATCGCCCCCTAAACTCCCCAATGCTGGGGGACTTTGAATTCTGGTTCCCCCCCACTTTGAGGGGCTAGGGGGGGCGTATCACACGCTTATTCAGCAACGCTCAATTCAGCTAATGATTCCTTGGGGGTAAGGAGAACAACGTAGTGAAAGGACGTTTGAAAAGTCATCATGATGACCGGAGCCGTTCCCTAGCCTCCCAATTCTGGGGGAATCTAGTTGGCTTTAAGAAATTCAAAGTCCCTCAAAGTTGGGGAATTTAGGGGGCAATGTAGGACATTGCCCACTTTTCAAACCGCCCCTTACGGCAGTTCCCTGAATGCCCAGGCAAGAAATCGCTCGGTGTAATACAAAGCAAGCTGATTACTCACGCCCTGAAAGACGGCATCAAAAGCGTGTTCTGCCCAGGGGATTTCTAGCCAAACCGCACGATTTCCCGATGCTTGCAGTTTTTCGTAGAGCTGCCGTCCAAACCGGGGCTGAACGAGGTGATCGCGCCCGCTATAAACCAGCAGTGACGGCGGCAAATTGGGCTGAATTTGATTTACTGGGGAAGCGGCTTGATACAGCTCCTGCAGTTGGTCTGGACTGCCTCCCAGAAACGATCGCAGCACCGCACGAGTGTCGATCGGGTCAGGAACCGGGGGTTTGTTGTAGCCTTCAAGCAGGTTTGTAGGACCGTAGTAGTCCACCACGGCTCGAATCGGTAACGGACTTTGCCCATAGGCTGCCATCAATGCCAGATGTGCCCCTGCCGATCGCCCTAGCAAGGCTACCCGCTGCCGATCGACTTCTAACGCTTCTGCCTGAGCCTGAATAAAAGACAGGGCAGTTTGAACATCTTCAAGCTGTGCCGGAAAGCGAAACCGGGGCGCATGACGGTAATCGATCGCCACCACGGTATAGCCCTGAGCTGCCATATAGCGGCTAAAGGTTTCGTCATTTGCAGGTGTGCCGTTTTGCCATGCCCCGCCGTAGATAACGACGATCGCGGGATGCAGCCCTGCAGCAGCAGGACGATAAAGATTTAAGGTCAGCGTCACTCCCTCAACCTGAGCAAACGGAATGCCGCGGTCGATTCGTACCGATGGCACGGCAATTCCCCGAAAGGCATCTGTCCAAACAAAAGGATGGGAGCGCAACCGTTGAGCGATCGGGGGCGTTGCAGTGAGAGCCGCTTTCCCTAATTGAGCCTCCATCTCCGCCGCAATCCGCGCATTGGCAGCCGGAAACTGAATCAGGGGCAGTAGACTGAGTGCCAGACCCAGCAGGCTACAGCCCAGCGCAACCCCAAAAATCCAGCTTGACTGAAGCCGCAGCACCACCAGCAGCAGAGCGATCGCATTGATCACAATCAGCCAAGGACTCACCTCTGGTGCACCAATTCCTAGCGGCAGCAGCGAAAAGGTGGGAGCCGGAACAACAATCCACAAACTGAGACAACAGCCCACAATGCTCAAAATCCAGGGAAACCCTAGAGCGACCAGAAATGACCCCAACAGGGCTACCTTGCGCTTGCGTCCAGGGGCAGGCTGCGGTCGATTAGTTGCGTTACGGTGAGCCATCGGCGAAGGTTTAAGAGCGAAGCGGCATAGGTCAAATACGAACAGTTTTCAGTCAGTGATAGTTTTCGATAGGTTTAGGGTGCAGCAGTCGAAAATGGGCAAAGGCGTGTTTGGTTTCCTGATTAGCCGTCTCGCGAAACAGTCTGGTTAAATCCGTCATGCCGAACTTTGGAGTTGGATCAGTCCATGAATTCTCTGGAAAAGATAAATCGGGCTTATTCTATAGGATAATGCCCACTCGCTCCAATCATATTCTCAGTCCGCCCAGTTGACAGAAAAGGGACACAGCAAGCCATGTCCCCGTGATCATTCACCTTTGATTGGTTAAGCCGGTCATTTCCCTCGGGCAAATCCAGCTCGACGCACGATCGCATCTGCCGTTACCGCCAGCACCAGCACTGCGCCCTGCACAATGTTTTTCACGCCCTGTTCCTGGTTCAGCAAGTCCAGACCGTTATCCAGACTGCCAATCACCAGCGCGCCCAAAATCACTGCCCAAACCGAACCTCGTCCACCAAAAAGGCTGACACCACCGATCACGGCTGCGGCGATCGCATTCAGCAGGAGAGTCGAGCTGATTTGCGTGGCAACAGCGGTACTGCGCGAAGTCATCATTACTCCGGCAAAGGCTGCTAGCGTCGAAGCCAGCACAAACACCGTCATTTTCATCCGCACTACGTTAATGCCTGCGCGACGAGCCGCTTCTGCGTTACCGCCGACTGCGTACAAATGGCGACCAAAGGGAGTCTTCTTCAGAATTAGCCAGGCAATGACTACCAGAGCGAGGGCAATCATCACCGCCTGAGGCACACCCTGATAAGCCTGGAACAGGAACACCACAATCAGAACAACTGCGGTTGCCGCCACAAGCTGAAGCACTGTTTGAGTTAAATGCTGCACCGGAAGTCCGGCAGATTTGCGTTGCTTCTGGTTGTACCACAGGCCTGCTGCATAAAGTGCCAAACCGAGCAGTGGCAATCCCCAGCTAAGAGCAGGCGGCAGATAGGTAGGAGCCAGAGAACGAATCACTGGATCACGCACCACCAGCGTTGTTTGTGGTCCCATCACTACCAGTAGCAGTCCGGCGTAGCCGATCGATCCAGCCAGGGTGACGATAAACGACGGAACACGCAATACCGCGACAAAAAATCCGTTAATGAGTCCAATGATCGCGCCTGCTAACAACGCCACCAGAATCGCCGCCCAGGGATTCCAGTTTTGATACACTGAAACCGTTGCCATAATTGCAGCACAGGCTTGGGCAACTGAGGCTAAACTCAAGTCAATTTCGCCCAGCAGCAGCACCAGCACGGCAGCAACGCTGAGAATGCTAATGGCAACAATTTGCTGCGTTAAATTTGACAGGTTTCTTGCCTGAAAGAAAACCCCGCTTGTAGCAACCTGGAAGTAAATAGTGATGAGTGCCAGGGTGATAATGACAGGAATGAAACCCAGATCGCCCTGCATCAACGATCGCAAATTGAACCGGGCACGCTGCGAAGAGGCTGGCGCTGCACCCGGTTGACGAACCAGAGACTGATTCTGACCACCCTTTTGAGGATTGGGATCTAAGCTTGTCATAATTAATTTATGAATGTTTGTGGAGAGTCATAATGCCTGTGAATTCCGTGAGCGAAGCTGAGTCTAGACTCCAGTAACATCGGTTTCGGTGACGGCTGCCGCATCTGCTCCGGTAATTGCCGCAACGACCGCTTCCCGATTCACATTTTGGGTTTCAAACGTTCGCACCCGCTGTCCTAACCGCATCACGACAATGCGATCGGTGACTTCAAACACATCGTGCAGGTTGTGGGAAATCACGACAACCGCCTGACCTTGCTGCTTCAGCCGATGGATCATGTTCAACACCTGTCGAGTTTGCGCTACACCGAGCGCAGCCGTTGGTTCGTCCAGCAACACAACTTTGGGCTGACGCAAAATGGTTTTTGCAACTGCCACACATTGCCGCTGTCCACCCGATAGCCCTGCTACAGTCGATCGCACCGAAGGAATTTTCACATCTAGCGTTCGCAAGACATCGATCGTCCTGCGCTCCATTTCTGCCTCGTCCAGCACTTTCAGCACACCCGGAATCAGCGTTCGATGTGCCTCGCGACCCAGCCACAGGTTTGCCACCACATCCAGGTTGTCGCAGAGTGCTAGGTCTTGATAAACCGTTTCAATGCCCAGTCGCGTTGCATCCTGCGGACCCTGAATCGTTACAGGCTGGTTATCAATCAGAACTTCGCCCTCGTCAGGAATGTATGCCCCTGACATGGTTTTAATCAGCGTTGATTTTCCGGCTCCGTTGTCGCCCACCAGTCCGACGACTTCTCCATCAAAAACTTCAAAATCGACGTGCTTGAGAGCCTGCACCCCGCCGAAGGATTTGCTGATATTTCTAAGCTGGAGCCGAGGAATGCCGTTGGTCGGCTGAACGTTAGGTCGCACCGAAAAAGAAGTGTCTGTCATGAGTTTTTCTTAAAGAGATGAGTGAGAGAGAGAATTGAGCGGTCGGGTGAGGGTGATAAGGCTCTAGAAGATCCCCTAGCCCCCTTCAAAGAGAGAATTCGATCGTTCACCATTCCTCTTCAAAAGGGGGATTCCGGGAAATCTCAGGCACTCTGTCACACACCCAAAACCATCTGGAACTCCTTCTTAGTACAGGCTTAGTTACAGAAGCCCGTGTTGTCCTCAGACAGACCGCTACAAATTTGCTCCTTAGTCAAGTAGCCATCTTTAACCACCGTAGACTCGACGTTGTTCTTGTCTACAGCGATCGGCGTTTCCAGCACCGAAGGAATTTGTCCGCCGCCCTTTATTTCAGTTTGGCCGTTGACCTGCGAACTCACATCTTCGCCATTACTCAAAGCTGCAACCAGTCTTGCGGTCGCTTTTGCCTCTTGAGCAATTGGCTTATAAATTGTCATCGTCTGGTCGCCCGTGAGAATGTTTTGAATTCCCGTTGCGGTGGCATCCTGCCCGGTAACTAGCACTTTGCCGTTTAACTTTTGGGTACGCAGCGCAGCAATTACGGTGTTCGCCATGCCGTCATTAGCAACGTAAGCGATATCCACGTCATTGCCTTCCTTGGTCAGCACACCTTCCATGAGCGATTGCGCTCTGGCGTTGTCCCAGTTAGGCGTGTATTGGTCAAACACCAGGTTCAGGTCGCCGCTATCGATCAGAGGTTGCAATGCCTTGAGTGCGCCTTTGCGGAACAGCAGCGCGTTGTTGTCGGTTTGGGAACCGTTGATCATCACCAGCGTGGCTCCCTTTTGCAGATTCAAATTGCCTGCTTTGTACTGATCGACAATGTACTGTCCTTGAAGTTCGCCAACACGCTCGTTATCAAACGAAACGTAGAAGGCAGTATCCGGGTCTTGAATCAGACGATCGTAGGCAATTACCGGAACACCGCTTGCTTTTGCCTGCTGCACGATCACCGATGCCTGGTCGCTGTCGTTGGGGTCAACTACAAGAATACAGGCTCCTTTCGTCAGAGCTGCTTCTGCCTGGTTTTGCTGCGTGGTTGCGTTGTTGTTCGCGTTGGCATACTGAATCGTTACGTCCGGAATGGCTGCCTTAATTTCTCGCTCTAGCAGGGGACGATCGTATGCTTCGTAACGGGCGGAAGAATCAGATTCTGGCAGCAAAACTCCGACGTTCTTACAGCCCTTTGCAGCAGCAAACTCCGTATTCGCTGTATTGGCTCCACCCGCCGCTTCGGTATTTGATGCTGAGTTGCCTGCGTTGGGATTGTTACCGCTACAGGCTGCTAGCACGAGTATCCCCGCGATCGGCAACCAGCGGCGCATTGCTTTCGTCAACTGAAACATGGTCTAAAATCCCTCAGTGTCGATAGTAATAAATGAAAGATTGACAGGATTAACAGTGCAGATGTCTCAAAAGCGACAAGCTAGCCTAATGATTAAGGCTTAGTCACGGCAAACATCGACTCGATCGCAAATTCACTGCGTTGTATAAGCGCTTTCCGCACTGTTTTTCCACAAATTGCCAGCTCAGGCTTTTGGATTTAAACAAGATGAAGTGATGCTAAAAGCTGAAGGTGCTCAGTCGAAGCAACGCTTCTTAAACGTAGAATTACACTGCGCGTTTTAATCAGTATCTAAGATGGCTTTGTGGATAGCCATCCCTTGTAGGTCAGCCAAAAGCCTTTTGTAATAGCTTAGTTCTAATCTTGTTAAATTCTGCGCTTTCGATCGCTTCATAACCTGTTTAGGCATCAGCGAGACTCAGGCTTTCTCCCAAAGTTCAGCAGCGATTGAATTTAGGAGAACTGATCCTTCAACGGCTCTTAGTTTGTGAAAGAATTATTTCGTTTTTCTCCTTTTACTTCTCCTCCTTTATTAGATAAATCATTAGACTCACCAGTCGTTTTAATCAGATTAACGCTGGGTTATCCTATTTATTTTTACAAGTTCAAAAATGAACTGTTCATAAATGCAATAAAATGTAATGCAAGTTTCAAGAAAAAGTAAAACGGATAGCAGAATGAAAGTTGTTTTTCTGTTTTGTAGTTTAAGCAACAAAATAACATCCACCGGATGGCGGATTTCGAGTAATTTTTTAATAATGTCTTAAAGCTTTGAAGCGCCTGTTTGAGAAGTGATAGTAATTACCCAAACTGCCCTGCCTTGCACTCCAATCCTAAAGAGAACCTCGCTCGCTTCAAGGTTCTCAATCTTGCTATTGTCGCTTTGACCCTGGCGGAAATTGCATTGAAGATCAGGATAAAATCATCCACCTGTAGGGGCCATCGATCGGGTGAATTACAACGCTACAGAATCTGCTGTAACTTTGTCCGGTGCAGTAACACTGGCAAGGTTAAGCGTGTCCTGTTCACTCAATTCGGGCTCAGCCGTTTGCAGATGCAGTTCTAGCAGTGTCAGGTTACGAATGTTGGATTTATAAAAAGCATCAAACAAATCGCCAATCAAAGGAACTGAACCTAAAATTGCTTCTAACCCTACGTTAAAAATCATCCAGCCTAAGACCGATCGTGGTAAACCGAAGCGAGCCGCCATCAAAATAATGTAGGCAGAAATTCCGGTATCGACCGCATCTCCTAATCCCGGAATTAAGCCAATGATCGGGTCCCAGCCGACTCGAAATGGAGTACCCGGAATCCGAAACGCAGTGTCCATTAAGCGGCTAAATTTACGAATGCGATTGAGCGTAGCAAGACGTTCAGCCGTGTTCATTTCTATCTTGTTCATTCTTTTAATTGATCAATTAAATTGTTCAATGAATTATTTAATCATGAAGCTCTGCACCAGAAATGTCGTCTGTCTGAAGATAAAAGCTGTTGATTCAAAGATCGGATTGTTGTAGGAGTAATGCTTGAACCGCCCCTTAGCCCCCAATTCTGGAGAAACTGAGCGAATCACAGTCACATTCCAAGTTCCTCATAATTGGGGACATAGTTGGGGGCATGATTGGGGAAGTTAGGGAGCGATGTAGAATTTCTAAAACTGCTGAAATCTCTTCTCAGTCGGCTTGATTAACCTGCCTATGAAGACTATGAAGAAGTTTTCGATTGATTGCGATCGAGTAACACCTGCACTGCGGTCATTGCTTCAGGAAGCGACAGCACTACCGAAGCCGCAGAGCAAAGTGTTGCTACCTGGCAATAGGCGCAGAATGCTTTGTTTTCGCTCCATTCTTCGCGGGCGAGTTCCAGGGAAGCCACTGTGTCAATCATCGTTTTAGCAGACATAGCGATCGGTAAAAGGGGATTTTGCTGTGCCCGATTCGCGCCGCCTGCACCCGCCAGCCAGCCTGTAATGGCGTAGTTTGCCAGCATCATAAAGCCATCAGCGGTTTGGAGCCGACTGTAGGCATACTCAGACGCATCAACGCGATCGGAATCAAATCCTGGCAGAGGTGGATCGGGCAGTCCTTTCAAAATTCCGGTCTGATACATCGAGACGATTTGCGCCATCGTTGATCCGATCATCGACAAACCGATAATCCAACGTCGTCGCACCATATCAGGATGGTCACTCGTCCGCATTTCTTCGCTCAGTTGAGTCGGGCTAAGTTCAGTAATATTCATGTCGTTCGCTAGGTCTGCAAAGGGTAAAAAGATGAAGTTTTTTGAAATCCATGCTTCCTTCTAAGCTAAAAAGTTGCAGTCCTGATGCCCTCTCTCAATTGAATGAGAATGTTAAGCGAGAGGAATGAACGAAAGGAATGAACGAGAACCGTGAACGAGAATGCTGAATAAGAATGAAACGCAAACGAGAATCACAATTCATTCACAATTTATATAAAAAACCCCCGCTCATAAAACTTTGAACGAGGGTCGTTGATGCACAGCGAAAAAGAAAGCTGAAGAAAGCAAATCCCTTATTCGTTGCGACTGTTGTATCCGATAACAGCAACTTTATGACGATAAATTAGCTCTGCGCCATACCAACCAGTTATTGCTATCGCGCCTGCCACAATCGTCGAAATCAAAAGTCCGATCGGCACAATCACATTTGCATAGTTGCCGCCCAGCCGGATCAGCCAGTTCACCAGTGTTAATGACAGCAAGACAATATTGCCAATCATGTGAATCCAGCCTGCCCGACGTTTACGAACTCGGTTAATTCGCAAAAAGTCAGACATTCCGGTTACAGCAGCCACAATACCGCTAATAAAGCCTGCTCCAATTAACCAGATTGAAGCCCTTGCCCAGAATTCATCTCCGGTAAGCAAAAAGCCCACATCGGTTGCAAATGCGGCAGACAGAAGTCCGATCGGAAAAGTCACCAGAAGCGGGTGAAGCGGATGCCCTGCAATTGCAACAGTGCTGACAATGCCACTATCGCGATATTCGCTTTCATGACTTTCGATTACAGGGGGAATATCAGGAGTTTGGGTCATAGATGTTTCCTTGCAGGTAGCGTCCAGATGCCAGCAAGCGGCAGGATGATGTTTTGCTATTAATCTAGGCGGCTAGAGAAATATAAACGTCTTTCCGAGGATATAGTTTGCCGCAGGACAGCCCGGCGCGAGTTTGCCATCAGGCAGAAGGAAACTCCTCGATTATTGTCGTGGTGTTGAGGGTAAGCCGATCGGAATCCATATCAAGCCGTTGCAGCGTCAGCGACATTCCCTGGAGATTGAAGTTTCGCAGATCGAGAAACTCCATCATGGTATTACAGAGAGCATCCATGATTTCTGGGCTAAGTCCTTCTGCTTCAGTCGATAGAATATCCAGGCCAATGCGCTGTCCCTGCTCCTGCACTTTGGGAGTTGCGTTTGCTTTGAAGTGATGAGTTTCGTTGGTTTCCTTCAGCAAAACATCTGCTTCCAGCTCTAGCTTTTGGGCATCCAGCAAGTCAATTTTCGCGTTTGTGATATCAACTAAAACGGGCTGACCATTAACCTGAACGGTCACATTCTGTAGCTTTTCTCGCAGAAAATCTGAACTAAATGCCCGATTCAGATCATCCTCGTGCAGCACAAATCTTGCATTGGCATCAGCGGGCTGCGTCAGCTCGATCTTGCCAAACAAAGCACTGCCGGGATTGATGGCGATCGATCCAGTTCTGACCTCAAACGATTCCATCCTCAAGTCTTGATTCATCACTGCCCCTTCTCCGGCAACCGTGACAGAATCTACCTTGCCCTGCATCAGCTGAAACGGATTCGTCCGAATCTGCACATCCAGGTTTTCAACTTCATCAAGCTGACTCGTAATTCCCATTTCTGCGACTTTACTAAGAGCCTGTTCGCCCAAATCCGGTTCACCAATCATATTATTTTCCTTTCGTTCGAATGCAATTTTTTGCTTGACTTGCTGTAGCTAATTTATTGGGAATCAAAGCATGAGTAAATCTACATAGCAGTAGAACCCCGCTCGATTTGATCCCTGCCCTGAGAAAGACTTACCGTTCAACTAAAACTGCATTCTTTGTCGGACGAACCCGCATTCCGCGAGCATTACTATAGGCCTTGATAAACTCTGCACCAATTAATAAAATTTGCACAGAATAAAAGATCCAAATGAGAACGATCGCCAACGAAGCAGCTGCTCCATAGGAAGATGTAATGCTGCTGCTGCCTAAATAGGAACCTAGCAGAAACTTACCTAGGTTAAATAAAAGCGCAGTCACAATCGAACCAACCCATAGCGCCCGCGACGGAACTTTGACATCCGGAAGAACTTTGTAAATTAAAGCAAAAAGAACCGTAATGACGCCAAATGAGAGCAGGAAGTTAACCACGCGCCCCAGGAACGATAAAGTTGGGAAAAAGTGACTGATGTAGGCGCTAATTCCTGCCAAAACTGCGCTTAGTACCAGCGACACGAGCAGCAGGAATCCAATCACCAGAATCATCGCAAATGAGAGAAACCGATCGTGAATAAAATCCTTTATTCCAGCTCCTGGACGTGGCTCGACATGCCAGATCGTATTCAAGGCTTCCTGAAGCTGACCGAATACGCCAGATGCTCCTAGCAACAGCGTGACAAGGCTGGCGATCGTCGCAAATACTCCGCCCGATCCGGCTCGATAGGCGTTTTGCAGCATTGCCTGAATCGCTTCTGCACCCTGCTGCCCAACTAAGCCCTGAATCTGTCCAACAATTTCTCCGCGTACTGCTTCCTGCCCAAACACGGCTCCTGCGATCGCAATTACTAGCACCAGCAAAGGCGCAAGCGAAAACGTTGTATAGTACGCCAGTGCCGCCGCTAGAACCGCAACTTTATCTTTCTGCCATCCCAATGCCGTCTCTTTGAGTATTCTCCCAACTGTCTTTAGCTTCATAAGCAGCAGCGTTTATGCTTGTATCGTTAAATGTTAATCCTTATTAAGCAATACCTTTGCTGATTTCGCCTCCTTCATCGGAGAGCTTAAGCATCATTCCGAATAAGTAACTTGTTCAGGAGTCACTGCTAATTCTGAAGCGAAGCCTACTCCCTCGGACGGACGATCGCAACTTTTAATCCTGTTAGGGTACGAATATCCGCCTTGAGTTATATGAAAATGAATTTATGTTTTCTGGTGAAAGCAATTCTTATTTCAACTTTGATCTAGATCAGGCATCCACAGATTCTACCCAGGTTCACTTCGTCGCGCTTCGTTCGGATGAGCCTGCATCAAAGACCAAGATTCAGCAAATTACAGAGCAGAAAGAATCGGTAAGCCATCCTGCGGTCAAGCCAACCGACTCCTTTGGGTCAAATCTAGTCTGGCTATTGCCGCTCTGGGGAGCGATTGTCTGGTTGCTGCTGCTTTGCACGGCTTCTGAAACCTGGAAATTGCTTCGCTCCAACGCCAACACTGCAAAACAGGATCAGCGGGTTCCTTGTAAAAACTGTCGCTTTTTCTCCAGCAATTTCTACCTGAAATGTGCAGTGCGCCCAGGCGATGCCCTCACCGATCGAGCGGTTGATTGCACTGATTTCTGCCAGAAACCCCTTACAGAAGAACCAAAGCCTCAAAGCAAGCACCGTATTGGACAGTAGCAATACCGTAGCAATCCAGTTCCTGCTAATGTGTTTCCCTGTAGGAATTTGAGGTTTGCAATGCAAGAAATTGCTGCAACAAGTTCATTGTTGCCCTATCCACCATTAAGCTTCCTTGAACTGCTGTTTCGCTTGGCGATTGCGCTGATTTTAGGGGCGATCGTCGGGATAGAGCGACAAATTCGTCACAAATCTGCTGGACTTCGCACTTATATGCTGGTGTCTCTGGGCACAGCGTTCCTGGTGCTGGTTCCGATTCAGGCGGGGGTGGCTCAAGAAAGCATCGAAGCTGTTAGCCGCTTGCTTCAGGGCATTATCACCGGGGTTGGCTTTATTGGCGGCGGCACAATTCTGCATCACGGTGGCAGAAACGGTTCAAAAGATGAGGTTCGCGCTCAGGGTCTCACTAGTGCCGCTGCCATCTGGGTCTGTTCGGGGCTAGGACTCGCCGCAGCTTTTGGACTCTGGCAGATGGGGCTAGTCGGGGCAGTTCTGACCTGGTTTATCCTGGATATTGTCAAGCGCATTGAGCCGCATATTGATCCCTGAGGAATGCCTGAGCAAGTTCTCCCACCATGGGGGGCAAGGGGCAATTCAGATGAAGTAGCCTGGCTTCTCCAGCATTCGAACTGCCCCTACGAGATTAATGGATCTAATCCAGGAAACGAAAATTTCCTTTTGTCCTTACTCGTCTCGCCCGTGAACCTGCGCTGGAGGACAGGTTGCTTCTACCGCCGTAAAAGGCTCCAGAATCTTGTAGCAGTGCATTGCTCCCTGAGGCACAACCCAAGAATTGCCCGCTTCCAGAATCACCATTTGCCCTTCGAGGTGCAGTTCTGCCCGACCTGCGATGACATAGCCCACAGTCTCATACTCACGGCTATATTCGCGGGTATCGCCTTCTCCGGGTTGCTCATTCTCCCAGAGACGCATCGATATTTTTTTGCCAGAAGCCAGATACTTCTGTCCCATTTCACCTTTTGGTGAAAATTCTGCATCGACTTTTTTCACTGTAGTATCAACCATTGATTTACTCCTGAATGTTTTTTGTTGGATCTCTGGTGTAACGATTGCCCGTGCCAAAGAATTGGGCTGTAAATGAACTTCTTCAATCGAGACAGTTCGCAAACTGCTCTGACCAAAAAGTTTCCAAAATGAAGATTAAGCTTCTTCTAACGCTTCCTCAGACTTTTCATTCACTCGATTGTTTAGGGGCGAACTCGATCGCAGTGCAGCATCTCCCAGCACGTCTTCAGGCGACCCTTGTTCGGGCTGATAGTCTGCGTCGGCGCTTTGCTGTCCCTGTAAACTCGGTTGCGTTTCTGATTGCGATTTACCTTGCTCCTTTGTCATATTGACCTCCTCAGCCAGATTAAATGGTTAATATCGAAAGATCGCCGCAACTGGGGCAGCATCGGGCACATCGTTAGGAGGCAGCGCGTAAACCATACCGCCATTTAAAATCGTTTGCACGGCTGCGGCATTGAGCAAATCTTCGTCTCCGGGCTGCCGCTCAGGGTGAATTTGCATCTCGTCGTTTTGCGGGTCAAATTTGCCCCAGGTCTGCACACCCACGGCTACAAAAAGCTGATCAACCCGTCCGTAATAGGCGGCTGAAACGGCTTCTTCAAGCTGAGTCGAGGTTTTTCCGGTGCTGGTAAGTTCGTGGTAGTGATCGATCGCCGCCTGTTTCTGCTGCATGTAGAAGGGTTCTACCATTGCCCAGGCTTTCTGGTGCAGGTCTTCAGGATTCACAACTCCGTCTTTGATCGGAATAATCTCAGTCTCTACTAAGTTTGCGTAGGTATTGGCTTCCCGATAGCTGGGCCGCAGGCGCTCGACTCCAGCCAGCACGAGCGGCGCACGCTGTCCGACCAAATACTTGTGCAGCCCAGCATCAACGGCATGGAAGAACTGTCCAAGTTCCATTTGCGGCTCGTCCTGGTCGGGGCTGCCCTGCCCGTGAAAGCTGCCTGCTTGGGGCATTGGGCTTGACGTGCCACCCTTTGAGGTGCTGATGCGGAACTGCCCTGTTTTGGCGGTGGGGTCGTATTGTAGGGCTTCGTCCAGGCTCGTGGGCAGATCTTCAAGCTGAATTTCACGAATGCTGTAGCGCGTTCCTTCAAAGAAATGAATCTCCTTCTCACTCAGCGTCAGCAGGAAAAACTTTCCGTCTCCGGTCAGCAGGGGCATGATCGGCTTCAGGTGAAAGCGCTCGCTCACGACGACTAATTCATTCAGCGCGATCGGCACTTTGTAGTAGCGCAAAAACCCGGGAGCAAGGAAAATGGCTAAGCCTTCGTTCTGGTTTTGCCAGAATTCTTCAATGTCGAGATCCCGCATCGGCTGCAAGAATTCCTCGATCTCGGTAGAGCGCATCTCGTAGTTTTCAAGCTGGGCTTCCGCCTGTCTCACCAGGTTTTTGAAGCGAATTCCGTTCTGCATGGTTTCAGAGCCCGCTCTTACCGTTGGTATGTACAGTGATACGCAAGGCTGCTCTGCTTGTTCAACCAGATTTTTTAATTCATCGATTGAAAGTAAACTCATAGTCTAATTCCTGTTCCTTTTCTGACTCAATTCATCCAGGTCAAATGAAAACTTGCTGAGAAATGATTGAGAACTTGCTGAAAACTCGCTGGGAACTTGCTAAAAATCAATTCCTGCTGCAATTCACGCTGCGGTTAGCGAATGAATGTAAAAGGACGATCGCTGATTTCACCAGGAGATATCACCTGGGTTAAAGCCGGAATCACTACCCTGCCAAAATCCTCGATAAATTCCTCCTGCTGAAGATTCACGTTATGCAGCAAGAGTTCGTCAAATCCTAGCTCGGCATCTTGTTGTAGCCAGTCAATCTGCTGCTGAAGGTCGGCTGAAATTCGCACAAACGGATCAAGCTCATCAGGTTGCACAAGTTCACCCATTGCATCAAATTGATCGGGCGTTTTTAGCTCGGTCAGCACTTTGCTGTCAAAGATATTATTGCGCCACTGGTCATGCGCCTGATTGCGTGCTGTTTGCTCGTCTCTGGCATAAGACAACTGCACTTTCAGCAGCATCGGTTTTCCTTCCCCGCCATTGCTGCGAAACGCTTCAATCACCTGCTGCAATTTTTCCTTTGGCTGGGAAATTGTGATTAATCCGTCTGCCCAGCCTGCAAGCCATGCCGCAGTTTTGGGTGTGATAGCTGCCCCGATGACTTTTGGCGCAATTTCGGGACGAGAATAGAGCTTCGCTTCCTCTACGGTAACAAAGCCGCAATGAGTCACCCTTTCGCCGCGCCAGAGTGCCCGCATAATATCTACGCATTCCTTCAGACGCGTATTGCGATCGTCCTTTGGAATCCACTTATCCCCGGTAATGTACTCATTCATACGCTGACCGCTGCCCACGGTAATCCAGAACCGCTCTGGAAACATTTCCGCCAGCGTCGCGGCAGCCTGAGCAATGATCGCCGGATGATATCGCTGTCCGGGCGCATTTACAACCCGATAAGCAAGCTTGGGCGTTGCCTGCATTGCCGCCCCTAGCCACGACCAGGCAAATCCACTCTGTGCCTGACGTTCGCTCCAGGGTGTGAAATGATCCGACGACAAAGCCAGCTGAAAGCCCGCCTGCTCTGCCATCTGCACAAAGCGCAAGAGATCGCTGGGCTTAAACTGCTCGTGAGACGCGTGATAGCCAATTTTGACCATAGCTGGTGTAGATTGCAGGTGACTTCTTGCAAAGCTTTGGGCACTCATTCGCCCAACTGCCTATCCACACTGTCCCAAGTCGATCGCTTTTCTTCCTCTCTCCAGGTAGGTAAAAGTAAAAAAAGAAGCCTGCACTCCTGATCAGAAATTTCGATTTCCTCTGATTGCCGAGAGAAAGAGGCAGGCTAAAGAGGCTTTACAAGCGTACCCTGGCGGGAACTACACTCGCAATTGGCTGTTGTGTCGCTTACATTTATTGTTTCAGTTTTGCTGTTCCCGATTGGGCGTTGCTGAATCGGGATATGGACGGTGCAAATTTAGCTTCTGCATCGCTCTCTAAATCCCCCAATGCTGGGGGACTTTGAATTCTGGTTCCCCACAAAGTTAAGGGGCTAGGGGGGCGTATCATACGCTTATTCAGCAACGCCCCCGATTGCTCCTTTCACTTCACTTTCACTTTAATTGGAGTGTGAGCCATATTGGAGGGTAAGAGACAATGGCTGTTTCTTTTACCGCGTTAACTCTTTCAGTGCACCCTGTGTCATGGCCGCGATCGCCTGATCAGTCGCTTTGGGCAAATGATAATACTTGCCGCCTGCCTGCTTCGCCAGCTCTTTCGCAAATCCAGTGGAGACAAATTTGTTCTCGGTATCAATCACCAAAAGCTGAATGCCTAGAGCGCGAATCTTACCCGCAATCCCCAACAGTTCGGCTTTAATGTCTGGCTTTTCACCCTCTTCGATTGGTTCACCCAGCGATCGAGCTAAGGGAATATTGCCGCGACCGTCGGTAATTGCCACTAGCACCACCTGACCAATATCGCCAGACTGCCTCGCGTTCATACCGACCCGCACTGCCTGAGTCAGCCCGTGAGCCAGAGGAGATCCACCGCCGCAGGGCATTTTCTCTAATCGCCGCTTTGCAGAGGTGATCGATCGCGTCGGAGGCAGCAGCACTTCTGCCTGTTCGCCCCGGAAGGGAATCAGCGCGACCTGATCGCGGTTTTGGTATGCCTCGGTCAGCAGGCGCATCACGGCTCCTTTTGCAGAGTTCATCCGGTTCAGTGCCATCGAGCCGGAGGCATCCACCACGAACACAATGAGCGCACCCGCTTTCCGCGCCAGTCGTTTGGCCCGCACGTCGCCCTGTTCCACGAAAACTCGCTTGCGGCTGGAATGAGCTGCTCCACTGCCAGAATTACGGCTTTGCTCAAATCGCTGTCGTCTTGCCTTTTGGTAAGGAGCCGCCGATCGCAGCGTGGCATCCACCGCAATCCGGCGTACCTGTCCTCTGGGCAGAATTGGCTTAATATAGCGTCCGCGATCGTCCGAGAAAATAATGCTGCGCGATCCAGATTTACCGCGTCGCTGCGCCATTTGGGCGAAGTACAGCACCGAGTCATCCAGAATCACGCCTTCCGGGTCAAACACAAACTCCTCCGGGACGCTGGGCGGCTCTTGCTCCGGCTCGTTGTCTTCTTCGGTTTCCTCTTCTTCGTCTTCATCCTGCTCCTGGTCTGACTGGTCTTCAGGCGGTGCAGGCGGTGGCGGGGGTGGCGGAGCTTGCTGCTGTTCTTCGGGGGGTGTTTGAACGATCGTGGCGCGGGGCACAATGACCAGTTCGACCGCTTTTCGCAGATCTTCGGCGTTTACATCGGTGCGTCCGTCAAGGGCAGCATGAGCTTTCGCAACGCGCAGGGCAAATAGTTCTGCCCGATGCCCCTGTACCCCACCGCGCACCGCCTCCGCTACCAAATAGGCAATTTGCTCTCTGGTAATTCGCACATCTTTCAGCCATTCTCGCGCCAGGATAATCTGCGTTTTTAAGTTATCGACTTCCTCGGCATACTGCTCCAGAAAAGCCTGCGGCGAATCGGCAAATTCCGTTGCCTGATCTACTGCCATCACCCGCTCGTCTAAGCCCAAGACAGCATCCGCAGACAGGGAAATCGCAATGCGATCGAGCAAATGTTCCCGCAGTTCACCTTCTTCCGGGTTGTAAGTGGCAATTAACAGCGGCTGACAGGGATGCTGAAAGCTAATGCCTTCCCGCTCAATCTGGTTGCGTCCTTCACTCAGATTCGTCAGCAGCAGATTGACAATCTGGTCGTCCAGCAAATTAATCTCGTCTACATACATCACACCCCGATGCCCTTCTGCCAGCAGTCCGGGTTGAAACACGGTTTCACCGCGCTTGATCGACTGAGCCACATCCACCGACCCAATCAGCCGATCCTCCGTCACACCGAGCGGAATCTGCACAAACGGAGCGGGAATAATTTTTGTGGTTAGCTTCGCCGCGCTGCCGTTGCTGCCTTCCCCGGTAAATCTCGATCGTGTATCGTCATCCCACTCTTCCGGGCGTTCTGGGTCACAGTTGCAGCAGGAACCTTCAATTACTTCGATCGGCGGCAGTAAAGCATGAACCGCTCGCGCCATGACCGATTTTGCGGTTCCCCGGCGTCCGGCAATCACAACACCGCCTAAATGAGGGTCGATCGCCGCCAGCAGCAAAGCAAGCTTAATGGCTTCCTGACCAACAACCGCCGTCAGGGGAAAAGTGGTGAGGCTAAGCGAATTGGCAACTGCAGGCATGTCTTCCTTGTTCACGAGTCCAGTTTCTCAGCATAGCAAGGAAGTCTGCCATTCTGGAGTGAATCTGAGAGGATGTTTGCAAAGCGATTATCTCTTCGGGAACTGTGAGGCGATCGCCATAATCTAAACCATCCCCAAACAACAACCCTTAGGAAATCCAGTTCTCCTCCCAGTTTCAAAGTCCCTCGTTTCAAAGTCCCTCAAAGTTGGGGGGATTTAGAGGGCAATGTAGACTCTAGAACCTCTGCCACTTTTTAAACCTTCTTTAAATCAGCGCAAGCTCTCCCACCACTTCCAGCCGCTTAAAATTGCCTAACGCCATGAAACTCTCGGTTAGCGTTTCGGCGATCGATGGGCTCAGCCAGCCCATTTGCCGCAGCAAATGAATTGCCACTGCATATTTCGCCCGCTTCGCGCCATCCATTACTTTGATTGCCAGCCCTAAACCTTCGCCGACTCGCGCCACACATTGAATGCCCTCTGCCCCTGCTTTGCTGACAAGCTCTCCCTCGGTCAGGCGCATGAGTTCGGTGTCAAACTGCCCCTCGCCTGCCACCATCAGCGGATGATGGGTCATCGCCCGAATAATTCGCTCCATGTCCAGGTTATCGCCAGAAGCAAGCTGAGCATAAAGCGTCGCCATTTGGCTGAGCTGCATAAAGTAGGTTGGTGCACCACAGTCGTCATGGGCTCCAATAAACTCATCCGGCGGCATTTTCAGTAAATCTGCAATTTTGCTTAGCATTAGCTGCTGTACTGGATGATTGCGCTGAGTATAGCCACCAAGCGGATAGCCCATCTGACGGCAAACTGCCAGCATTCCGGCGTGTTTCCCGGAGCAGTTGTGTTGAAGGGCACTGCGTTTCCCCGAAGGAATCGGGCACTGAAGCGCAGATGGCTCAATATCGGCTCGCCACAGAATGTTAAATGCCTGCCTTGCCTGCTCCACCGTGCCCTGATGAGAGCTGCAAATAATTGCCAGATCGCGATCGTCCAGCCCAAATCGATCGAGCGTTCCCGTTGTTGTCACTGCCAATGCCTGAAATGGCTTCAGAGCCGATCGCACAAAGGATGCCGTTTCTGCGTTTCCCGCTGCTGACAGCACCCGTCCGCGATGGTCTGCCACGACTGCCTGAACACGATGCACCGATTCCACAATGCCTTCGCGCAGTAGCCGCACTTCAATCTGAGCCGTCTGGGTGCGTTTTCCTCTTGTCATGCTATTCAGTCCGCTCGTAAAAACCCTATGGAATGTTCCAAAGAACAATTCCCCCTAAAAACAGTAGCGCAATTACGCTAAAGGTGCGCTTCAGTCGGGTCAGGATGGACTGGATCTGATACGTCACAATCAGTTGATCGCGCTGCTGAACCTCCTCCGGCTTCATCCAGACCTGCCCATCGTACCAGCCAGACTCCTCATAGAAAACCGTTGCCTGCGACAAGCGACTGCAGACGTAAATCCAGCCCAAATAAAGCCGCACCAGTGCCAAACTTGGCAGCACCATTGCCCCCAGTGCCCCACTCAAGCCAAAGTGGAACCAGTCTTTGCTGATCGGAAAGCTAGCCGCCGCCACCGGAGCCGATACTAGCCAGCTCAGCATCCAGAGGATAATCAGGGGCTTTATATAAGCCCATAAATCAAGCGTTGCCCAACCAAAAAACCAGGACTCTTTCAAATCCTGGTATTCATTAATGGGCTGCTGCTCCGCAGGCACAGGACAAACCGGAGAAGATCGCATGGCAGAGGATGACACAAGATAAGAAGCGGCTGTGTCTTTACTTTAACGAATCTCTAGTCAAGTAGATAAGGAAACGCGATCGGCGTGTCCCCAAAATGCTTCCAGGCTGTAAAACTCGCGCTCTTTCGGCAGGAAGATATGGGCAATCACATCGCCATAGTCCATCAGCACCCAGCTTCCCTCGCCAAAGCCTTCAACGCGCAGCGGCAGCTGCTGCCATTGAGTTTCAACTTTGTCCTCGATTGCACGAGCTATCGCACGCACCTGCACGTTAGAAAAGCCCGTCGCGATCACAAAATAATCTGCCACGTATGAAACGTCAGACACCTGGAGAACGGTAATATCGCCACCTTTACGATCGTCCATTGCTTCTGCAATCGTCATGGCAAGCTGACGGCTTTCGTTATCGCTGCGAGATTGGGGCGTACCGAGGCGAAAGTCTTCAGCCGGATCAGTGTGATTCGAGTCAGAGGATTGGTTTGCGTTGGTCTGAATTGGTGAAAAATTTGTCATTCAGAATTGAATACTCCTGATAAATTGGCAACGAAGTTAAGAGGGCTAACTCGATTGGACTGAGAATGATTGGGAAAGGTTGACCTGCGGTTTCTAGATGCCGAGAGTAACCTACCCCGAAGTGAGCAAAACGGAAGTGAACAGTGCGTAACAAAGGCTTTGTCAGCAGATTAGCGAAATTTACCGAAGCTGAAAATAGACCTACAGCAGAAGTTCATCCCGGAGCCGCAGCACAAACAAATCAAGAACCGACAGGCAGCGGCTTTGAGGCCTCCGTAAATTTTTGCTGCGATTTTGTTTGCTGGAGAAACCAGTTCCGCGTCAACAGGGCACGGGGATGAATTAAGCGCTGCGTTTGGATCAGGAATTGCACTGAGGCATCACAATTAAGCCAAACCGCCTGAGCCAGATTTTGCTGAGCAACCTGACGCAGATGATTGAGCTCTAGTGTATCCCCCCGCCCCGGCTCCAGACTGTCTGCCAAATAGACAATGCAGCTCAGACTGTTCATGCCCGGGCTGCCCAGCGTATGGTTTGCAATTGCACCGAGAATTTCCGCATCCTGAACGCCAAATTCCTCTCTTGCCACGATCGCACCAATCTCTGCGTGCAGCAGGTGAGGGTTGGCTTCATCGACCGGATCAAGCGGTAAACTTGCCCGTCGAGCTATTTCCAGCAGCCGAGCAGGTTTGAAATACTTTGCCAGGTCGTGCATCAATCCTGATAGAGCTGCTTTTTCGACATCAACCCGATGAACCCTTGCCAGGTGGATCGCCATCTGCTCCACGCGCAGAATATGCTCAATTCGGGATTTAGGCACGTTTTCTTTCAGCCAAGCCAGCACTTGCTGACGCAGAGATAGGGATTGTTTCATGCAGGGGCAGCGTTTCGTGAAACTGCTTTCGTCGCTTGATTTGAGTTATCCTTTGACACTCTTTAATGTTAACGCAGCGATCGAAAGTCCGCCCGCATTATTCTAGGGTCATAGGCTGTACAGATTGAGGTGTAACAGGGGAAATTGCTTGCGTTCTGGGAGTTGGGAACAGCAGGGCAGGAAAACGGACCTTCCATCCTGGCTTAGAAGAAGTCGTTACATCGTGGAACAGCGATTCATAGCGGCTGAGTGCTTTCTCGAAGGAGTAGTGCTGCATAGCGTAGTGTCTACCCTGTTGCCCTAATGCAGTCGCTCTCTCACGATCGTCGTACAGCGTGAGAAGGGCATCTGCCATCAAGTTAGGTTCTTCAGGGGCAACGACAAGCCCGCCACCACTTTGCAAAATTGCTTTTGCTGCTGTTCCGGTCAGGGGTACAGAAGCGATGATCGGACGACCGCTTGCTAGCAGTACTTGAATCTTAGACGGCATATTGAACGAAACGACCTGCTGTTTTTGCACGACAAGTCCTACATCTGCTGCTGCCAGCATTTCTGGCAATTGCTCCCTTGGCTGAAACGGCAGCAGCAGCACATTTTTTGCACCATACTCATCGCAAACCTGACGCAGGTTCTGCAAAGCGCCAGGTTCTCCCACAATCACAAAAGTAATATCGGGTAAGTAAGACAACTGAGCGGCTGCCCGAATGACTGTTTCTAGTCCTTGGGTCAAGGCAATATTGCCGGAGTACATCACCACAAATTTGTCTTCTAATCCGTGAGTACGGCGAAACTCGTTTTGTTCCTTTGACAAAGGACGAATAAAGTTAACATCCACCCAGTTTGGAATGCAGCGAATTTTACTGGGATGAATGCCTTTATCCGTTAAGTTCTCGGTAAATCCTTCCGTAATCACGCTGATCGTATGAGCAGTTCGGTAGGCAAATTTTTCAAGCTGCTCAAATACGCGAATTGCCAGTTTGTTTTTGATCAGTCCTACATGAACGGCAGCTTCAGGCAAAATGTCCTGCAAGTTGAGGACGATTGGACAGCCGTAAATAGCCCCTAACAACGCCGCCGACACCGACACTGGAAGCGGTGGAACCGTCAGCAGAATTACATCAGGTCGCCAACCGCGCAATGCCTGAAATAGACTGGTCACCACAAAGCTTCCATCCAGCAGCATTCGGGTCAATAAACCGGGCTTAGGACGAATCCAGACGGTGCTGCGCTGAATTTTAACTCCGTTGCGCTCCTCCGTAGTAAACCATTTGCCGCGATATTCTGGGTAGATTTGACGCTGCGGATAGTTCGGCATTCCAGTGACAACCCGTACTTCATGCCCCCGCTTGACCAGCCCTTCTGCCAACTCGGTCATCAGTGGTGCAATACCAATCGGCTCAGGATGATAGTTGTAGGAGTAAATCAAAATTCGCATTATTTGCCAAACTCCAGAATGAAGCACAAAAACCAAGCAAGCTGGATGAACTCTTTTTCAAACTGCCAGCAATGACGCAACAAATTTGCCTAAGCAAAAACTGCCTAGATCTGCAAAATCTTTGAGTGCAATAAATTGGGGCTGATAAGTTCGACGAAATGAGAATCAGAAGGGGCTATGCTGACATCTCATCGTTGAAACTGAGTTGAATCGATTGATTTCTTTTCTAGATGTATTCGGTTGAGAAGTAATTTGGCTACCGTGTTCTCACGGCATTGGTTTTACTGCATAAAAGCAGGCTGGCAATTTGATAAATGTGTAAGCTCAACCAGACAGCCTCAGTTAATTTACGGAGGGTTAGCTAAAGCTTTAACTTCTAGAACAACCGCTTTTATGGAATTCTCCAATGAATTCTCACAGGTTTCGCATTGCTGATTCCTGCTTACAGGGAAAGACTTTAAAGCAACCCGAAAAATCCTAACTATCATTCCACCCTTCAAGCAAGAAATACAGCAACGAATAGCCGATTGTTACTGGAAAAAGGAAAAAACTATCGGTTAGCTGAGGGCTTTTTACTCGATCGAAATAGATTTTGAATGATTGTCATTGCCCACAGACGTTGATTGTTTAGCGATACGTTGTGCTTTTGTAAGTTATTGCTTTAGCAGAGCTATGGTAATGTACTGCTCTGAATAGGAACGGTTTCTGCATTCGTACTGTCGATTAGTTTGAATATGAGAACTTAAAATAGAGCAGCTTTTTAAATTTCAGTACTTTTTCTCGAACGGCTTCAACAGTACAGCCTTTTTCGATCTAGTTTAAAAACAACAGTAACAGCAGTGTGCGTACCGGTAAGTGGGCACCCGCTAAACTACAGGGAGAAGTGAACACCTCCAATTACCTAGTGGCATTTCAAGGCGACAAGGTGACGATCGATATTGAAAAGACCCTGAACTATTCCGGGAGCAATTGGGATGCAATTAGCAGTGGAAACATCTTCTCGTTTTACATGAATGACAGGCTGATTCAGTCTTTTTCAACCGCAGATGTTAATCCTGTTGCCCTCGTTTCAGCAGCGCAACACGAGGGAGAGGGCAAGGGCTTCGTTCACTTTTATTCCACGAGCAATGCCGATAACTTTAACAGGATTGTGATTGAGCAAAACGATGGTAGCGGCTTTGAGAGCGATAACCATAGCTTCCATGCAGGAACCGGTAAATTCGCTCCTACGCTTGTTCCTGAACCAAGCATTGTGCTTGGACTGGCAACAATAGGCAGCACACTACGCTAAAGCGCAGAAATTCAAAGCACAATCCAGCATAAACCTGGAAAAACTTCAGCTATCTTAGCGATGTCTTTAAGACATTCAAACGCCGCCTCACGAGATGAAGCGGCGTCTTTAGGTAGTTATAGAGGCTAGCCATTTGCCTAGCTTTTTCCGCCGGGAACCTTGCCTGCGTCATTGGCAACCGGCATCCAAAGACTATTCAGAACTAGCATCTTCCAAAATGCGGATGGCGAGACTCGAACTCGCAAGGCAAAGCCACACGCCCCTCAAACGTGCGCGTATACCAATTCCGCCACATCCGCATGAGCTAATAGGGTGGATCGAGGTTGAGCTGTTTCCACTCCAAGAAATAAGCATACTCGATTTTGTGACTAATCTGCACTTTTTTTGAACGAAATTTGCTTTGCAGATTTTCAGATGCCTCCTGATTCTGTTAAAAGCTAAATTTGTCAAGATTTCCTCAATTCGGGAGAAATATCCTGCGTATGGGCATATTGAAGCTGGTTGTAAATTGGGTTAACCAGGGGCAATCGGATGCAGGACAAACAGCAGGGCAAGGCATGGACTTTCCGTTTTGCCAATAGAGCCAGACGGCACTACGGTGATGGCAATCGTTTTGCAGGTAGTCTGGCTAAACCAGATAAACGAGGCTTTACCCTGGTCGAGATGCTCATTGCGATTAGCATTGCTGGGATACTGGTTGCGATCGCTGCTCCAAGCTGGATTCAATGGCGCGATACACAGCGAATTACAGCAGCTCAAGATCAGGCACTGCAGGTGATGAGACAGGCTCAGCGAAAGGCAATGTCCTCGAAACTGGCGTGGCGGGTTAGCTTTCGAGAAGTGGATCGGGCGGCAGAGTGGGCAATTCATCCTGCAACGGCTACACCAACCGCCTCTCATTGGCAACCCTTCCCGGCTGGTGTTCAGATTGACACGATGGAAACCACATTAGCGCGACGGGGTGGAGTCTATCGGGTCGAGTTCACCTATCGGGGGCATATTAATCCCCCTTTGGGTCGTATTACGTTTATGGCAGCAGGGGGCAGCCGGGCGAAGCGGTGTGTGGTGGTCTCGACCATTTTAGGGACGATGCGAAAGGCGAGGGACAATCGGACCGCGGATCAGGGGGGACGGTATTGTTACTAGGAGAAGCAAAACTCAGCACGTCAGGTTAAGCAGTTGACGGAATGTTCAGTGGAAACTACTGAGGCTTGATCCCTGCATGACTTCTACTTTCAATCGCATCTTTAGATCATGATTTTTGTTTTGACTCTGATTTTGATGAATTAGGCGATCGCCCTTTTGTTTAGAGGAGCGATCGTTTTGCTAGAAGGGCCAGATTTATGCACAACGAATAGGCTGAGAGGATATTTGAGAAGTCATCATGATGGCTCGAACTGCCTCCTGTCAGTCGATACCGAGGGAAACCTCGCTCACTTTAAGAGATTCAAAGTCTCCGAATGTTGACCGATTTAGGGGGCGATGTATGAAATTGAGCACTTTTTAAGCATTCTCTTAGATTTGTTTGATATTTATTTGATATTTAACTGATAATCTTCAAAGGTTAAGTAGCATTCTAAAAAGCAGTGAAGCATTTTGAGCTTACTGCCGTTTGTCAAGATAATTACATTTCGTTGTGGCCTACTATTGTTTCCTGATTAACCATTTTAGATTCAGCTTACTGTTCGGCTATCCCTACTTCATTGATCAGTTTTGGGCAAGCAAGGGGTCTTGGTTGTGTATCTGGCTTTGTTTATCCGATTCTTCTCTATCTTTAGAATGAGAGCCGAATCACTTCTGCGTACTTCTTAAGAATTTGCAGTAGTTCGTTTACATTTGCTCATGGTTTTCTGTTCAGGTTTTTGATCTGCATTTCTGTATTTCACCTAAAGTTAAGCCACGTTCTGGAAATGCCTTCTTAAGATAGAAGATAAAGGGCTGCCCGATCTGTTCATAGTGAAGGAGAAGTATTTCTCCCAATTTCGTTTTCCTTAATCTTCGTTAAAAGGAAAGAATATGGTTGATTTTGAGCAACCCTTAAATCTGGAACATGAATACTTGCTCGATCGGGACTGCACGACCCTTTCGCGTCATGTTCTTCAGCAGCTTCACAGTTTTTCAGCCGACGCGCAGGATTTGAGTGCGCTCATGAGCCGGATTGCCCTGGCAGGTAAGCTGATTGCTCGTCGCCTGACGCGGGCGGGACTGGTGGAGGATGCACTAGGGTTTACGGGACGCACGAATGTGCAGGGCGAATCCGTTAAAAAAATGGATGTATTCGCCAATCAGGTATTTATCTCGGTGTTTGAGCAAAGCGGACTGGTATGCCGTCTGGCTTCTGAAGAAATGGAGAAGCCGTATTACATTCCCGAAAACTGTCCATTGGGACGCTACACGCTGCTCTATGACCCGATCGACGGTTCCTCAAATGTAGATATCAACTTGAACGTGGGATCGATCTTTTCGATTCGACGACAGCAAGGCGAAGACCAGGACGGCATGGCGGCAGATTTGCTTCGGCATGGACACGACCAAATTGCCGCAGGCTATATCCTTTATGGTCCCAGTACAATGCTGGTTTACTCGATCGGTAAAGGAGTTCATGCCTTTACGCTTGATCCCAGCCTGGGCGAGTTCATTTTGTCGAGTGAGAATATCCAGATTCCTACCCATGGTCCGGTCTACAGCGTGAACGAAGGCAACTTCTGGCAGTGGAGCGAGCCAATTCGGGATTATATTCGCTATGTGCATCGGCATGAGGGTTACACTGCACGCTATAGCGGCGCGCTGGTGGGTGATATTCACCGAATTCTGTTTCAGGGCGGCGTGTTCCTATATCCGGGAACGGTGAAAAAGCCGGAAGGAAAACTGCGATTGCTTTATGAATCGGCTCCCTTGGCTTATCTGGTTGAACAGGCAGGAGGGAAAGCCAGTACCGGAACGCAGGACATTATGGACGTGATCCCCGATCACCTTCATACCCGAACGCCTTTGATTCTGGGTAGCCGAGAAGACGTGGAGCTGGTTGAGTCGTTTATCGCCGATCGTCGGAGGCAAACCGAGGAACAGACGGTCTTGACCTCGAAGGGTTGACTACAAAAGGCTGAGTCTAAAGGCTGATTCTGTTCATTTAAATTCACTTTTATCGTGTAAAGAGCAAGTAAGGAGCAAGACGAATGACAGGTGAGAATCATTTATTAGAGATCAAGCAGTACGGTCAGAGCATCTGGATGGATAACCTGACCCGGGACTTGGTTCGGTCTGGCGAACTGAAGCGGATGGTCGAGGAGCAGGGCATCTGTGGTATTACGTCTAACCCGGCAATTTTTGAGAAAGCGATCGTCGGGAATGCTATCTACGATGCAGACATCGAAGCGGGAGTGCGGGCAGGCAAGGCGCTGCAAGAGATCTATGAGTCTCTGATTTTTGACGATATTCGCAACGCCTGCGATATTCTCTATCCGGTTTACGAGCAGTCGGGTGGGCTAGATGGATATGTCAGTATTGAAGTACCGCCGATTATTGCTCACGATACCGAAGCGACGATTCAAGAAGCAAAGCGTTACTACGCTCAGATCGATCGTCCCAACGTGATGATCAAGATCCCCGGTACGGATGCGGGTCTGCCTGCGGTGAAAGCGGTCATTGCAGAAGGGATCAATGTCAATGTTACGCTGCTGTTCTCGGTGCAGAGCTATATTGCGACGGCGGAAGCATACGTTGCAGGCCTGGAAGCACGGGTTGCAAAGAATCAGCCGATCGACAAACTCTCGTCGGTGGCAAGCTTCTTCCTGAGCCGGATTGACAGCAACATTGATGCCCAGATCGACAAAAAACTTCAGGGCATGGATCAGCTTCAAGTCCAGGCACGCCTGCTGGAAATCAAGGGCAAAGTGGCGATCGCCAATGCCAAAATTGCCTATCAGGAGTACAAGAAGATCGTGAACAGCGATCGCTGGAAGGCATTGGCTGAAAAGGGCGCCAACGTGCAGCGGCTTCTCTGGGCAAGCACAGGCACGAAGAACCCGCAATACAGTGACGTGATGTATGTCGATGAGCTGGTTGGACATGAAACGGTGAACACGCTGCCACCTGCGACGATCGAAGCCTGCGCGGATCACTGCAACGTTGCCGATCGGATTGAAACAGGGGTCGAAGAAGCACACAACATTATCAACAGCCTCAAAGATCCTGACATCGACATCGATCTGGATGAAGCGATGGCAGATTTGCTGACCGACGGCATCGATAAGTTTGTGCAGCCGTTCCATTCGTTGATGGACTCCTTGCAGGAGAAAATCGATCGTTTGGCTCCGGTTGGCTAACGGTTTCAAGTCGCCGATCTGATCGCGTAATCCCTCTCCGAGCGTTTCTCCCCGGAGAGGGAAGAAAATTCGAAATTTTTATTAATCATTAACAAAAAGCGATCGATTAAAAATTTGTTGGAAATTGTTTGAAAAGGGATTCTTTGACTCGAATTGCCCACCCGATCCCCGATTCTGGGGAAACCTGGTTTTCTTATACCGTTCTCAAAGCTACGGTTCTCAAAGTCTCTCACCCTCAAAGTTTCTCACGATTAAGAATTAAGGAGGCAATACAGTACCTCTAAAACTCCTCAATCCTCTTTATTATTTATTAACCCACCCGTTGACCCCCATCCACTCACCCCTTCCCGAATTGTTCTATGGTCAATCTTCTTGAAAACCCCCTCCGCGTTGGGCTACAGCAAGACCGTATTCCTGAGCCACAAATTCTCGTAATCTTTGGGGCGTCGGGCGATTTAACTCAGCGCAAACTAATCCCGGCGCTTTATCAAATGAAGCTAGAGCGACGGCTTCCCCCAGAACTGACGATCGTAGGGGTGGCGCGTCGTGAGTGGAGCGACGACTATTTCCGCGAACAGATGCGCGAAGGTGTCGCGGAGTTTGGTGGCGGACTAGGACGCGAAGAAATCTGGAATGACTTTGCCAGAGGGTTATTTTACTGCTCTGGCGATATTGACAACCCCGACAGTTACCAAAAACTCAAGACGCTGCTGGCGGAACTAGACGAGAAGCGCGGCACCCGCGGTAATCGCGTTTTTTATCTGGCAGTAGCTCCCCGCTTTTTTGCTGAAGCGATCGAGCAGTTAGGTAAGGCAGGGATGATGCCCGATCCGCGCAAGCAGCGTCTGGTGATTGAGAAACCCTTTGGCAAAGATTTGACCTCAGCACAAACGCTGAATCAGGTGGTGCGTCGGACCTGCAACGAATCTCAGGTTTACCGGATTGACCACTACCTGGGAAAAGAAACGGTGCAAAACCTGATGGTGTTTCGCTTTGCCAACGCGATCTGGGAGCCGCTGTGGAATCGGCAGTTTGTTGATAACGTGCAGATCACCGTGGCAGAAACTGTGGGGCTGGAAGGACGGGCAGGCTACTACGAGACGGCAGGGGCACTGCGCGACATGGTGCAAAACCACCTGATGCAGTTGTTCTGTCTGACGGCAATGGAACCGCCGAGCTCGCTTGATGCAGACAGCATTCGTAACGAGAAGGTGAAAGTGCTGCAAGCCACTCACCTGGCAGATTTAGAAGACCTGAGCCGGTCTGCAATTCGCGGACAATATGCAAACGGCTGGATGGACAATCACGAAGTTCCCCCCTATCGCCAGGAAGAAGGTGCTGATCCCAACTCCACGACGCCTACTTATGCAGCAATCAAGTTCTATATCGATAACTGGCGCTGGAAAGGCGTTCCCTTCTACATGCGGACGGGCAAGCGGCTGGCGAAAAAAGTAACGGAAATCGCGATCGAATTCAAAGAAGTGCCGTTCTTGATGTTCCAGTCTGCTGCAAAGCAAGCGAGTCCAAACGTTCTGGTGATGCGGATCCAGCCGAACGAAGGCATTTCGCTGCGGTTTGAAGTCAAGACTCCCGGTACGTCACTGCGGACGCGATCGGTCGATATGGATTTTAGCTATGACACCGCCTTTGGTCGTGCCAATACCGATGCCTATAGCCGTCTGCTCGTGGACTGTATGCTGGGCGATCAAACCCTGTTTACGCGCGGCGATGAGGTAGAGGCTTCCTGGAGAATTTTGACGCCGCTGCTCTCGGTTTGGGATGCTCCGGCTCCGCCCGAAACAATTCCTCTTTATGAAGCAGGAACCTGGGGTCCGATTGAAGCCGAGCTGCTGCTGAATAAAGATGGACGACGCTGGCGCAGAATCTAAGCTCCGTCAGTCCATTCGTAGCACCTTCGCCCTGCCGCTCTTATCAATCCTTTACCCATCACAACCCATGACCAAAACACCCCTGGTTGCTCTTCAAAAACCCAGAGACATCTCGCTTAACGAAATCGAGGTGGAACTCGGTCAAATTTGGCATAGCCAAAACGGTAGTTCCGGTTCGCCAAGGGCAATGAGAGCCTCGACCTTTAGCATGGTGGTTTACGAGCCGGACGAGTTTCAGCAGCTACTCGCTATCCTGGGCTTTTATCCGGGGGCGATCGATGGCGTTCACGAAGCGCAAACCAAACAGGCTGTCCGGGATGCCCAGGCAGCATACGGGCTGCGAATTACCGGACGAGTCGATACCGAAACGCTCAATCGTCTGCGCGAAGAAGTCGCTAAGCTGCCGCCCGAAAAGCTGAACTTCAGCAACGAGGATGGGCGCGGTTACCATATGAGTGAGGCGATCGCCATTCAAAATCCCTGCCGTATTATTACTCTGTCTCCTTCGCTGGGCGCAGACGAAGGCGTCACGGCTCAGGTGTCTGCCTACTGCCCGATTCAGAAAAGCAGCGGCGGTAGCTTGATCTGCTGCGAATACATCACGATTCGCGGCGCGAAAAATGCCCTTGGTCGGGTCGCAAACACAGTGTCGTCGCTGATGATTCCCGGATTGCCCCGCTTTGTCTGGTGGAAGGCAACGCCCAACCCGGAACAGGAGCTATTCAAGAAGCTGGTCGAAAACTGCAGCTGTCTAATTCTCGACTCGTCGTATTTCAGCGATCCCGAATCGGAACTGCTGAAAATTAAAGAACTGCTCGATGCCGAAACGCCTGTGGCTGATTTGAACTGGCACAGACTCTCCACCTGGCAGGAACTTACCGCCGCCGCCTTTGATCCTCCAGAACGGCGCGCTGCGCTAAAAGAAGTCGATCGCATTAGTATTGACTACGAAAGAGGCAATCCGGCACAAGCGTTGATGTTTCTTGGCTGGATCGCGAGTCGTCTGGGGTGGGAGCCGATCGAATATCACCAGGTGGGCGGCGACTATGACCTGAAACAAATCCACTTCCAGAGCGGCGACGGACGCAAAATCGAAGCCGAACTCGCTGCCATTCCGACCGCAGATTCCGGCGAGGTGATTGGTGACTTAACTGGGGTACGGCTGGCTTCGACCAACCTGAATGCCAACTGCTGCACCATCCTCTGCTCGGAAACCACAGGCTGTATGCGAATGGAAGCAGGCGGTGCGGCTCAGTCCTGCCGAATAGAGCAGGTAAGGGCAACGAGCGATCAAAAAGCCGAATTTCTGCTCACCCAACAGCTCCAGCGATGGGGACGCGACAACCTCTATGAGGAAAGCCTTGCTGTGGTCGCTAACATTATGCAACTGGAGAAGCGATTGTCGATGGCAGCCGCCTAGTCGCTTCGGGCTGTAAAATTTCAGTTTTCCAAACAAATCCTCTTCGGCGATCGGGGGGGATTTTTTGTGGGTGATCGAATTGCGAGCTGATCAAGCAGTGGAACTACTTCTTATACGGAATCCGGATAGTAAAGTAACACTATTTTATGCCTGCCTCCACCAGTGAAATAGCGTGTGCTGACGAATGACTTCCGGCATGGCTGCAAGGATGTTACAACGAGAGGC